>JALVZP010000001.1 GCA_027037575.1 Desulfobacterales bacterium
ATCTTTGTCTTTTAAAAGTTCTGTCATTTCAGCCTTTACTGTTTTCTCTAAAAGGCTTCGTAGGGTGCTATAGCTTATCCCAAGTTCTCTTTTTATCTGATTGAAGCTTCTTTCTTTAAGTTGCCATAGTAGTTCTCTTTCAGCTTGCCTTGTGATTCTAAAGTAGGGTCTTACTAAGTTTCTCCCTTCACAAAAGGTGCGTTTGCAATTACAGCATCTCCACCTTCTTCTGTGTAGTTTAAGGTAGATCCTTTTGCCATTGCTCCAGCTATGTAGCACCTTCCTTATTCTGCATCTTCCATGTCTGTAGAGTCTTTTTGATCCACAATAAATGCAGCTTCCCTGCCTTCCTTTAGTTGCTACTTCTACTATTATTTCATTTCCATCTTCTCTGATCTCTCCTATGTTTATGTTATGCCCTTTAAGTCCAAGTAAAATTGTGATACTATTACTATAGTCTTTTTCCATGGTGGTAAGACCTCCTTTCTTTTGTTCTTCCTATCCTTCGGGGTTCTTACCACCATTTTCTTTGTGGGTAAAGTTTCCACACAATTTATAATAGAGCCTTTCTCCTGAGTCTAAAAACAAATAAAACAATTTTTGTTTTTTAGCTTTTGAGGTATATAGATTTAAATAAGGTCGTGAAAAAGGAATTAATGCTTGTCATACATCAAGGAGCATTAGGAGATTTTATACTCATTCTTCCATTTTTGGAGATACTTAAAAAGAAATATAAAATAGACATATTTTGTAAAGATCAGAACAGAGATATTGCAACCATATTTTCTGTAGCAAATAAAACCTTTCCAATAGAAATTGGCATCTTTTCTTCCCTTTTTTCAAATAAGCCAGATAAAACCTTAAAGGAGATTTTAAGATCTTATAAACATATCCTTATCTTTTCCTTTTCAAGACAAATAGAAAAGGGCATCTCCTCCATAGTTGATAAAGGATGCAGGATATTCCTTGTGCCTCCACGTCCTACTCCAAAATTGAGGATACACGTGGCAGAATTTATAAGAAGGAAGTTAATTGAACTTGGATTAATAAAAGAGAAAGAAGAAATAGTCTATCCTAAGTTAACTAAGTTAAATAGAAAGAGAAATTCCCAGATAACGATTATTCATCCAGGAGCTGGAAGCATAAGAAAGAGGTGGGACATAAATAGATTCTTAGAGCTATCTGATATGCTTGAATCGAGTAATATGGAAACAAGATTCTTAATAGGGTCTTCAGAAATGGATCTAAAGGATATCTTACCAAAACAAAGATTGATAATATCACAAGATATTGAGGAAGTTGTAGAGATTTTAAGCTCAGCAATCGGCTTTATAGGAAATGACTCTGGTATATCTCACCTTTCTGCTCTTATGGGAATACCAACCTTAGTGATATTTGGGCCATCTGATCCTATGAGATGGAGACCAATTGGAGAAAGTGTGGAAGTCATAAGAGGAGGAGATTGTAATCCCTGTTTTGAGATAACAGATAAGAATTGTTCAAATCCTGTTTGTCTAAGCACAATAAAGGCAGAATATGTTTTTCAAAGATATATAAGGC
>JALVZP010000002.1 GCA_027037575.1 Desulfobacterales bacterium
GTGTTGGAGAGGATGGCCCAACACATCAGCCAATAGAGCAGTTTGCATGTCTTAGGGCAATTCCAGGACTTACAGTAATAAGGCCATGTGATGCAAATGAGGTGGTAGAGGCATGGAAATGCGCGATAGAGGAGAATGGACCTGTTGCACTTATCTTTACAAGACAGACTGTTCCTGTTTTAGATAGAAGCAATCTTGCACCTGCATCTAATTTAAGAAAAGGTGCTTATGTGCTTAAAGAGGCTAATGGAAAGATGAGAGTTGTTATTATTTCTACAGGATCAGAGGTCCATCCTTCCTTAGAGGCAGCAAAGATTCTGGAAGAAAAAGGCATAGGAACAAGGGTGGTGAGCATGCCATCCTGGGAAATATTTGAGAGACAGGATGAAGAGTATAAAAAGAGTGTTATTCCTGAAGATGTAGAGCTAAGGGTCTCAGTAGAAGCAGGTGTTTCCATGGGATGGCATAAGTATGTTGGAGATAAGGGAGATATTATTGGAATAGATAGATTTGGTGCATCTGCTCCATATAAGGTCTTATTTGAAAAGTTTGGATTTACTGGAAAGGCAATTGCAGAAAGGATAGAAAGAAGGCTTAATAAGAAAAAACAATAATATACCTCTTTTTGGAAGAAATCCTATATTCTTTTATAAAAACTGGCTTTAAAGCTAAATTTTCAGAGATAGCCTTTATTTTCTTTTCTTCAATCTTTCCATGATAGGTGATTATCCTGCTTTTTTTATGGATATAAGGAAGAGAAAGTTTTAAGGCATAATCTATCTTTATTGCCTTAAAGGTAATTATGTCATATTTTGGAAATAGTTTATTTCCTGCATCCTCTAATCTTCCCTCCACAACTTCTATATTCCTTAGCTTTAGCCTTCTTATAATATGCCTTAAAAAAACTGCTTTTTTTGATCTTGCCTCTACTAAATGAAAAAAAAGAGCTGGTCTAATAATTTTCAATGGGATTGAAGGGAAACCTGCTCCAGATCCTATATCCAGAAGTTTTCCTTCCTCAGTAGGAATAAATTCTTCTGCCATAAGGGAGTCAATAAGAAGATTATCTATTACCCTTTCATAGCTTGACACACCAACCAGATTTATTTTCTGATTCCACCTCCAAAGCTCATCTAAGTATTCTTTTATAAGCAAAACTTCTCTTTCCCCAATATCAGGAACAACATCTTTTATCTTTTTACTCAGGCTATATAGCATTTAAGATAAAGCGCGCTCTATGAAGGAATGTATGCTCTGAGATTGCCCTTTTTCTTCCCATCTCTGAGATGGATAAAAGACTCTTCTTTTCTTTAAGGAAATATTTGATCTTTTCTATAAGCTCCCCTATGTTCCTATAAGTAGCCACTTCCTTTTCTACATCAAATAATTCTAAAAGCCTTAATTTCCTTTCTACAAGCTGAAAATTTCCAGATCCAGCGATCTCAAATGTCCTTGGATTTACTCCTTCCTTTGATTGTGGATGATGTATGTTTAGATTTATCCAGCTCTGATTATAGATCCTGTTTATCTCCTTAGGGCTAAGCCTTCTATTGT
>JALVZP010000003.1 GCA_027037575.1 Desulfobacterales bacterium
CTATCTCACTTAAAGGATCTCTTCCTTTGAGGCCTGGCCTTATATTAGTCTTGTCCTCAAGCATCCTCTTTTTTATAGTTTCAGGTCTTGCTTTAAGCCAGACAACCCATCCCTTCTTCGTCAACTCGCAGACATTTTCCTCATTTAGTATTACACCACCACCTGTAGCAATAACAGAGTTGTCTAAGTTGGATACCTCCTTAACTACCTCCTTTTCTACTTTTCTAAATCCCTCCCATCCCTTCTCTTCTACAATCTCAGGTATACTCTTTCCTTCTTTCTCTTCTATGATTTCATCTGTATCTACAAAGTTCCATCCAAGTCTCTCTGCCAAGATCCTTCCAACACTACTCTTTCCAGTGCATCTATATCCAATCAGGACAATGTTCATTTTAAAAGTGCTTCTAATTTGCTCATAAGCTCCTTCGTTACTTCCTCTACTGGAGGCCTCCCATCCACTTCTATTATCCTTGGAATCCCATTGTTCTTCTTAGACAGTTCCTTAAAGAAATTAATAGCTGCCATTGTCCCATTCTTTTCATCATAGTATATGTCATGCCTCTTATTAATTGCCTCCTCATCCTGATCATCTGATCTTACAGTAAGCCTTCCACCACATATCCTACATCTGTCTCCATTTGGCTTTATTGCATCGATGTATATATTGTTTGGATGGTTTGGATCATTTTCGCAAAGTCTTCTTCCCATTATCCTCTTCTTTGCTGTTTCCCTATCTAAGACAATCTCTACAACTGCATCTATCTGCATTCCTTCCTTCTGAAGAGCTTCCCAAAGTGCCTTTGCCTGAGAAGGATTTCTCGGGAATCCATCTAAGAGCCATCCATTCTTGCAGTCATCCTGTTTAAGCCTATTTAAGATCATGGGTATTGTTATCTCATCTGGAACAAGCTCTCCTCTATCAATGTATTCCTTTGCCTTTTTCCCAAGCTCTGTTCCCTTTGCAATGTTTTCCCTGAATATTGCACCTGATTCTATGTGGGGGATGTTAAATTTCTGCCTTATTACTGCCCCCTGTGTTCCTTTTCCACTCCCGTTTGGTCCAAAGATAATTATGTTCATCCTTTCACCTCCCATATTATGTCTACTTAAGCCAATAGAAACCTATTTGAAAAAATTAGATGTGTCAAGAATATTTAAGGAAGGAAAGAAAAAGCTCCTCTCCCTCGTATATGATCCCTGAATCCTCTGCTGACCTTTCGCAAAACTTTTTATTCTTGATTCCCTTTTCAATCCTTCTCTTTGTAGAGTAGGCAAAAGGGGTTGGTTCAGTTGTGTGTGTCCTTTTGCTTATAGGTGTCAGGTGATCACTTATTACAAGGATAGAATAGTCCTCGAACCGGGAAAGACCTCTTATCAGTGTTCCAATGATATCCTGATCTATCCTTTCTATTGCGTATATCTTTCCTTCTATGTCTGCATTATGACCTGCCTCATCAGGCGCTTCAACATGAATAAGGACAAACTCCTTCTCCTTCAAAAATTCTATTGCCTTTTCTGCCTTTCCTCTATAGTTTGTATCTAAGTATCC
>JALVZP010000004.1 GCA_027037575.1 Desulfobacterales bacterium
AAGTAAGAATAAGCAAACAAGAAAGCTTTATTCCTTAGCTACTTAGATGAAAGATTACAGAGTTTTTTTACTTATGATGATCATATAAAAAGAAGGCAGCAGAAGCGATTAACAAAGAAAATATGATTGTATAAGGTCTATCAAAGATATATCAAAAAGAATAAACTGATACTGGTTTTAAAGATACAACAACTTCTGTATCTGCCTTTTTTATCTTTTCAAATTTTTTCTCAAATATCTCTATTGATTCTTCCTGTTTTAATCTAACCCGTGAAGAAATTTCTCCAAAGTTATCCAGGAGCACTTTGACAATCCTCCTGTCAAGGGATCTGGCAATGGCCTGGGACATGAGTATCTTTTCGATCTCTTTTCTTCCCATGCCTCTCCTGTAGGGTCTATCTTCTGCCAGAGCAGTGAATATATCAGCAACAGCAAGGATCCTCGCACCTATATTTATTTTATCAGAAGTAACATGGAATGGATAGCCTGAACCATCCAGTTTTTCATGATGAAAGGATGCCCATTCTGCTATGTCATCAAGCCCACCTATGGTGCTTAGAACGGTATATGTAAAGTAGGGATGCTGTTTTATGAGATCAAATTCCTCTTTTGTTAATTTCCCGGGCTTTTCCAGAATAGAATTTGGTACTGCCAGTTTTCCAAGGTCATGGAAGTATCCTGCAATTTCCATCTGGCCAATTTCGGCTTCAGTAAAGCCCATATATTGAGAGAGCAATACTGCACATTCTGCCACACCGGTGGAATGTGTTGCGGTAAACCTGGATTTAAAATCTATAATATGACGAAATATGGATGCTATGGAGTACACGTCTTTTCGCTGGATTTCTATATTTCTGAATGGACCGAAATGTAACAATAAGGAATAGAGTCGAGGAGAACTGAGATCAAGCCAAAAATCCTCCTGTCCAGATATCTGCATAAAGACATCTATAACATCGGCATGTATTTTTGTGCCTGCGAGTGCAGAGATCTTTGAATTTATTCTTTCTGTCTGATGAAGTATATATTCCTTACGTGATATTGAACGCTCAATCTCATCTGCCAAAAAAAGTGTTTGAGATTCTACTACCAACTGGGAGGTAATGGGTTCATCCCATTCACTCCATGGCCTGTGATGATATCTTACAATCTTTGCGGAAGGCCTTAATAAAGGGGATAGTTCAAATAGTGCTTCTCCAAGGATGCAATGGGTATCAGGGTTAATATCCTCAAAACCTGCATGAAGTCTGACTTTTTCCTCCAATGATAGTGCTCCTATATCATGTAATAAGGCTGCGAGATAAATTCTTTCTATACTCTCTTCAGGAAGGCCAGCCTGAAGAGCTAATTTCCATGCTATAAAGGATGTTCTTATTTGATGGGAAGCTATCTGTGGACTTGCTATATCCATGGCATCTGAAAGGGAAAGCAGAAAATTGCTGAATTTCACATTTAACTCACGTAACATAAGATGTCTCCTGTTTTATTTTTTAATAGTATTATCGGTTAGTTTCCTAAATTTGTTCGGTTATTTACAGACTGTTGCC
>JALVZP010000005.1 GCA_027037575.1 Desulfobacterales bacterium
CCATTTTTCACCAAACCAAGGAATAATGAAAGGTGTATTTGTAGTTGATAAAAGGGATAAAAGGGAAATAAATACAATAGTGGCAGAAAAGGGAAGGATAATAAACTGGCCAAATCGAGACCTTATTACATTTCATTTTTCAAAGGGAACAATCTTTTCTACAGACAGGGATTTTAGAAGTATCAAAACAATTGAATTTTATAGCTATGACCTGAACATGGATATAGGTGAGCTAAATGCAGGAAGATATTCCTTAAAAAGAAAACCAAAAGAGATGAATCTTAATGAACTTCTTCATGAAATAAGAAGAAAGGATATAAGCAGGATAAAGCATAATCTTGCAATTATAGAGCTTATGGAAAGGTTTTCTATTCCAGTTGGTGTGTTCTTAATGGGAATAATTGCTGTTCCTATTGGAATGCAGATAAAGATAAAAAACAGGACAATTGCTGTAGGAGTAGGAATTCTTATATTCTTCATTTACTATATCCTCCTTGCTGCTGTAAAGGGAATTAGTGAAACAGGATATATCCCACCTGCTTTTAGTATGTGGATACCTGACATATTTTTACTTACTGGATCTATCTATCTCATAAGATTGGCTGAGACAGATAAGGAAATAAGGATGCCTCCATTTTTGACAAAGATAAAAAGAGTAATCAAGAAATGAGGATAAAGATATTAGATAGATACATTTTAAAAGAAATCCTGAAAAATGTGGGAATCTGCCTTTTGATATTTGTTTTTATCTATCTAACAATAGATTTTTTTCAAAAGATAGATGATTTCTTAGAGGCAAAGATATCAGTAAGTGTTGTCCTCAAATATTTTTTCCTTAAACTTCCTTTTATAATTAATCAGATGTGTCCTGTTGCATTATTGATAGCAGTTATAGTCTCATTTAGCCTGATGAAAAAATATAGAGAACTTATTGCACTTAAGGCATCAGGAATAAGTATAAGAAGAATATATATTCCCGCAATCTGCTTGGGATTTTTTATGGTTATAGCATCCTTTCTTCTTTCTGAGCTTCTTATACCTTATACAAGCTCAAAGGCAGAGGCATTATGGATAAAAGAGGTGAGAAAAGGGAGATATAGGAGATTCTTTAGAAGGAGACATATATGGTATAAAGGAAAGGATTCTATTTATTGGATAGAGAGATTTGATGGAAGAAAGATGTTTATGGAAAAAGCAGTATTTTATTTCTTTGATAAAGGATTTCATGTAAGAAAGAGGATCCAGGCAAGATGGGTCTTTTGGAAAAATAGCAGATGGGTTTCAAAAGATGTGATAGTTCAGGAGAAGAGAAAGGGGAAAAGGGGATATGATATCCAGAGATTGGATGAGCTAATCTTAAATATACCTGAAACGCCCAGGGATTTTCTAAGGCCAGTAAGGAAACCAGAAGAAATGAATTATTGGCAGCTTAAAAAATTTGCAAAAGAAATAGAAAGGGAAGGATATGATGCAAGGAGATATTTTGTGGATACATATATGAAGCTTTCATTTCCATTTATAAATCTTGTGGTCGTATTAATAG
>JALVZP010000006.1:0-3148 GCA_027037575.1 Desulfobacterales bacterium
AACGCCTATGTTCCATATAAAGTCATAAAGATTGCTCCAACACAGCATATCTACAAGTCTCGTGGGATGCTCTATTACACAAAGAAGTATCTGAATCAGCCACATATAGACAATGAGGGAATGATGGAACTCAGCTTTAAGAACTATGTTGCTGGTGTTCCATTCCCATTTGTTCCTACATGTGCAAACTGGAATGATCCAAAGATGTGGCTTGGGGACAGATACGGCAGCAAGTATGCATGGTGGATCGTCCACAATATGGACAGACTCGTAGTTGGTCAGGACAACCTGAGCTTTAACCCAATCATTCCTACCCAGCTTGATAAACATGCTCACCTTGAAAGGACATATAAGTGGGGACTCTACTGGAGGATCTACTGGGGAAGAACAGACATCCCACCAACACCTTATGTACCAGGTCAGGAGGACATAGAGTCTAAGGGATCAATTGCAGCTATCTATCCATTCGACATCAGAGGTTTTGCTGCAACCCGTTGGAGGTATACAGATGTTAACAAAGCACCATACTTTGTATGTTATCTTCCCGCACTTCGTAGGATAAGGCGTCTTTCAGGATCAGATACACAGGACCCAATCCTTGGAACAGAGCTTACATGGGAAGACTGGAAGGTATGGTGGCAGAAGATCTCCCAGAAGATATGGCCATCCAAGGCAGTTGTGCTTCGTGCAGAAGAGATACTTACACCACTTATGTGGGATAAGAGATTTGAGTGGGACGAGAAGAATTTCATCAGGGCATACTATGAAAGAAGGCCATCTTGGGTAATAGACTACATTGCTGTTCCACCATCAACCTACTTCTACAAGGTAAGAAGGGCATGGTTGGATTTTGAAGTAAAGAGAGTAAACTATGATGAGTGCTATGATAGAAGGCTAAGGCTCTGGAGGACATGGCTTGACTTCAAACGCTGGTATCCAGAGACAGGATATTTCACATGGTGGGGATGTGATATTCCTGACCATGTAAATAGACACTATACAGTCCTTCAGATGCAGGCAGTTGTCAATGATCCAAAGGTTACTGATGAGTATTTTGATTTGAGATTCTTAAGTAGGATGGCTCACTAATAAAATTAAGTCAGGGGCATAATGCCCCTGACAAAATAAGGAGGGAGGCACATATGGAAAACAAAAAGAGTTATCTAATAATTGGGCTGCTGGTATTTATGCTTTTAATCCCTCAGTATGTGTGTGCAAAAACGTATCAGGTATTTGGAAAGCCTCTGGCAGTAACAGGATATATACAGCAAAGAACTGCCTGGAGAATAGGTGCAGATGAGGATTTTCGTAATGTAACCGATTACTTCACAATGGATTTAGAGATGCAGTATACCTTAAATGAATATATTAGTTTTTATGGGATCTTCAGGTTCGATGCGGACTGGGCATATGTGATAAACAGAGGAGCAGACTGGTGGAAAAAAGGTGGAAGCGGACTCAAAGGAAGCTATGATTCAGCTGAAAGAGAGCATGCACTTGAATACTACTGGGCATATGGAAGAAACAGGGATCTGGATCTCCCAAGAGAATTATATGCAGATATATATCTGGGAAACTGGCAGTTCAGGATAGGAAAGCAGCAGGTTGTGTGGGGTGAATCTGATGGAATTAGACTTATGGACTGTATAAATGCACTTGATCTTCAGAGAGAGGCATGGTTCTTCGATTCTGATGAGGGATATGAGGAAAGCCGTATCCCTGTATGGATGATAAATGCAAAATACTTCTGGCCAAAACCCTGGTTTAATGGACTTATAGATAATCAGTCCGTCCAGTTTATTATTATCCCAAGAGACATCGAGCATGCAAGATATATAGTCGGTGGCGGCTGGAGAGGTGTTCCATATAATAGGCAGAAATACATAAGTGCATATGGTGATCTCCTTGGAAAGGGTGGACCATGGGCATTTCCATATCCATGGTACCCACGCTGGATACAGGGTGCATTCAGGGATGATAAGCCATCAGATGATGCAGAATTTGCAGTAAGATTTACATTTGATATAAAGAACTGGCTGATTACAATCAACGGATTCTATGGCTATCAGGACTACTGGGTATTTAAGTGGGAAGATGCAAGGATAAATCCTGCAATTCTTAATGGAACACTTAATCCATCTCAGGCAGCAGATCTTAATGATATAATAACTACTCTTACAACTGGCTTGGGAATTACCCAACAGCAGCTTGTATACAGACTTACACATTTTCCAGCAAGAAGGGATCATCACTATGCATGGGGTGGATATACCACAAACAATCCTCATCTTCTTCAGTTGGGATACACCTGGCACTTTGGAAGAAAGAAGCTTGTTGGATTTACAGTGGATCATGACCTTGAGATACTCAGAAATAGGTGGACAGGAAATACAAGCCCAGTATTGAGGATTGAGGCACAGTATGAATTCAGCAAGCCATTTAACACACTTGGTAAGAAACAGTCTCAGCTTGAGTGGTTAGGACTTCCTGAATTTATTAATTATCTTGCAACAGGACAGAATCCATTCCCACAGTATAATGGAATTGTCCACAGGGATGTCTTAAGATATATGATTGGTTATGATTGGCCTATCTGGATCAAGTGGTTGAATCCACACGAAAACTTCTTTACAAGCTTCCAGTTCTTCCACTTTAGGATCATTGACTATGGTGATGAAGAACTTAACTTCACACCATTTGTATTTAGAAGGGCAATAGTAGATCAGAAATTCTCCGACTTTGTAAGGATGTATATGAATGGAAACTTCAAGGGAATGCTTGATCCTGCAAGGATTCCAAGAGACAGATTCTATATTACATATCTTGTTCAGGGAAAGTATGATCATGATAGAATAGTCCCTCAGCTCCTCTATGTGCATGACCTGAATGAGGATGTCTTCTGGATCAAGGCAAAGGTAAAGTTCCAGTATGGAGATAACTGGAGGGAAGAGATTGGATGGCTTGGAATATTTGCAGATGAGGATGCAGACTGGCACCATGTTGGAAAATCATTTGGTTACTTTGCACATGCCGATCAGTTCTGGTTTAGCATAAAGAGACAGTTCAATTAATCTGAAAGATAGCAGCTAAATATGGCCCCATCAGTAAAATTAGCTGATGGGGCCTTTTTATGATATAATCTTCTAAA
>JALVZP010000006.1:3158-5417 GCA_027037575.1 Desulfobacterales bacterium
GAAGAGGTTTGAACAGGTAGACAAAAGATTTGAGCAGGTAGATAAGAGGTTTGAGCAGATAGATAAGAGGTTTGAGCAGATAGATAAGAGGTTTGAATATATAGAAAGCAGGATTGAAGAGCTTTCCAGAAAGATATTTCATTTTATGATATGGAGCTTTGGATTTACAGCAACGGTGGCAGCCATAGTAATCGGGATCCTTAAATGATACAGGTAGAGCATCTTACAAAGAAATATGGTGATCTTGTCGCTGTAAATGATATCTCGTTTTCCCTTGGAGAAGGAGACATAGTAGGGTTTCTTGGCCCAAATGGTGCGGGAAAGACTACCACAATGAGGATACTTACAGGATGTCTTGCCCCTGATTCTGGAAATGTAAAGATTGGTGGATATGATATATTGGAGAATCCAGATGAGGCAAAGAGGCTTATAGGATACCTTCCTGAAATTCCTCCCCTGTATGATGAGATGACAGTAAGTGCCTACTTGGACTATGTAGCAGATCTAAAAGATATTCCTAAGAATAAAAAAAATTCTTTAAAGGATATGGCAGTTCAGGAATGTGGATTGGAGAAGGTATATGGAAGGCTCATAAAACATCTTTCTAAGGGATACAGGCAGAGGGTTGGAATTGCTCAGGCAATAATAAATGATCCAAAGATCCTTATTCTGGATGAGCCTACTATTGGACTTGATCCAAGACAGGTAAAGGAGATAAGGGAGCTTATAAAGGGACTTACAGGAAAGAGGACCGTAATACTCAGCACACACATCATCTATGAAGTGACCATGATCTGCCAGAAGGTGATTATAATAAATGAAGGGAAAATAGCTGCTATGGACACACTTGACTCCCTCACATCCAAGGTAGGCAAAAAAAGGATAGTCCTGAGATTAAAAGATAAGTCAGATGATATCCTGGAAAGATTGAAGAGGATAGAAGGGATAAGAAATGTCTTCCAGAATGGTGCATATTATATTGAGTATGATGAGGATAAGTATGAACAAATATGCGAAGATATATCAGGGATTTCTAATCAGATGAAAAATCCCATATTGGAACTCAGGATAGAGACAATAAGTTTGGAAGATATATTTGTAAGGATTGTTACAGGAGATAGAAGGGAATGAAAAAGATATGGGTTATTGCATGTAAAGAGCTCAAGACTTACTTTGTGCTTCCAAGTGCATATATTATATGTATAGTCTTTATCCTCTTTTCTGGTATATTCTTTTATAACCACCTTTCTATCTTTTTTCTTTCCAAGCTCCAGCCACTTTTATGGGCAGAAGTAGAGGCTCAGAAAGACCTTACTCATATGATAGTTCAGCCGTATCTTCATAGCCTGAGCATCCTCTACCTGCTTATTCCTGTGATAACCATGCGCCTTTTTGCGGAGGAGAAAAGACTAAAAACTGAAGAACTTTTATATTCCTCTCCTATCTCCTCTCTCCAGATTGTATTAGGAAAATATCTTGCTGCAGTAATCTTATTTGCCATATTGCTCTGTTTTACTGTCCAACATATGCTTTTTTTATTGGCCTATGGAAATCCTGATACAGGGCCAATAATTACAGGGTATATTGGACTTTTCTTAGTAGGACTTGCTTATCTGTCTATAGGCCTTCTTTGCTCTTCCCTGACTGATAATCAGATAATTGCTGCAATACTGACATTTGGAGTTATATGCTTTTTCTGGATGATTGGCCTATTCAAATATGTTATTCCTAACCCGACTATAGTAAATTTTATGGAATTCTTTTCATTGGAAGAGCATTTTCATACTTTTACAAAAGGTATTATAGACCTGAAAGATGTAGTATATGTCCTCAGTTTTACCTTCATGGGAATCTTCATTACTTATAATATAGTAGAATATCATAGGTGGCAGTAGTATCTTATGGAGAATATCACTCGGTCAAAGAATTATAAGACAAAGATATTTATGCTTATATTAAGTGTGGGCATTTTTTTATTTTTCATAAATGCCCTTTCTTTCCAGTTTGATAAAAGGATTGATCTTACAAGAAGAAAAATCTATACACTTTCTCCATATACTATTAAGGTCTTAAAGCAGCTTGATAAGCAAATAAGAGGCAAAGTAAAGATGATCGCTTTTTACGAAACAGGATACCCTGACAGGGAGAAGATAGAGGATCTTTTAAATACTTATAAACTTGCAAGTAAAAAGCTGGATATAGAAGTGGTTGATCCTGACAAAAATCCTGGTCTTGCAAGAAAATACGATATAAGGGTCT
>JALVZP010000007.1:0-548 GCA_027037575.1 Desulfobacterales bacterium
TGTCTTAAAGGGGATCCTAAAAACTGCACCACAGGCTTAGTTAAAATTCCCAAAGGGGTAAAATAAGATGTATTAAAAAGTTATGACTTAGATACAAGTCTATCTATTATCCTTGCACCATTTAGGTCTCCCCATACATTTACAGATGTCCTGAGCATATCAAGAAATCTATCAACAGCTATTATCAGACCTAATCCTTCAAGTGGAATACCTACTGAGCTTAAGACAACTGTCAGCATAATGAGACCTGCACCTGGAATTGCAGCAGCTCCAATAGATGCAAGTGTTGCAGTGATAAAAATCATTAGCATCTGATATAGGCCAAGTCCTATTCCATATACATTTGCCAAAAATACTGCAGCAACAGATTCATAAAGGGCAGTTCCATCCATGTTTATAGTAGCACCAAGTGGAAGAACAAATCCAACAGTATGTTTACTAATTCCACATTTTTGCTCTGCAACCTGCATGGAGACAGGAAGTGTAGCAGCACTTGATGCTGTTGAAAAGGCAAGAAAGAATGCCTCTCTTATCCTGAGAAAGTAGAT
>JALVZP010000007.1:558-1542 GCA_027037575.1 Desulfobacterales bacterium
CACCTACAGGAGTAAGCCATATAACCCATTTTGTAAGATTTATTAGGGCATCATTTATGGCATCAAAGAGGCTATACACATATTCAAGCTTTTCCCTTCTTATAGAAAGAACTGCCAGTGCAAATAAAATTGCAAAAAAAATGATCTGAAGAATCCTTCCTTCAGTAAGGCTTTTTATTGGATTAGAAGGGATTATGCTCCAAAGTATATCTTGAAGATTAAGCCTTTCTATGTGGACCTTGTGAGCATTTAAAATGATCCTTTCCCCTTTTCCTGGCCCAATAACATTTACAAGGATAAGTCCTGTTATTACTGCAAAGCTTGTAGTAGCTATATAGTAAAAAAGAGTCTTTATGCCCATATCCTTGAGCCTTCTTATATCCCTTAGTCCAAGAACTGCCATAAAAACAGAGGTAAATACCAGAGGGACTATGATCATCTTAAGTAGGTTTAAAAAGATCTGGCCAAGGATCTTTAAATCCTTCATTATTTCTGGCATCCAAACTCCCAATATACCACCCAGAAAAATCCCTATTAATGTGAGATTTTCTATGGAAAGAAGTTTCCTTTTCATATTTTTAATAAAATTAAAAAATGACTACTTTTATCCTTTTTTTCTGTAAAGAGGGGAGTGGAGAGAGTCAATATATAGCCCCTGTCCTGTTATGTCTGCTTCCATTTTTCCAATAACACCTTAAGGAAGAAATGTATAAGTACCATTGTATGCACTTATCAAATACAAATATCTTCCAAGAATTTTCCGTTTTGGCAAGGCTATAGATATAAGATATTCCATTTTGAAAAAAAGGATCATGTTATTTGATTTAGCTTACGATAAAGTGTAGTAAGTCCAATTCCCAAAATTTTTGCTGCTAAAACCTTATTCCCTTTGGTGTATAGAAGAATTTTTCTAATAACCTCTTTTTCAATTTCGTCCATGGTAAAGCCAATAGGTATTGAGATGAGATCAGGAGGATCTTGGAT
>JALVZP010000008.1 GCA_027037575.1 Desulfobacterales bacterium
TCCGTAATATAGGCAAGTTTATAAATAATAGAATCCTTTTTTCCTTTTTGAATCATCTCTTTTGCCTTTTTAAGAGAAAAAGCAGTATACCTTTCGCAATATGCAGGAGTTATGAAGGATAAGATAAGGATAAGACCAAACAGAAAAATCCTTTTCACTTATTATCTCCAGCTACTTTATCTGAATAGGTATCCCCGCTATCATAAATATGACCTTATTTGAAAGATGAGCAACTTCCTGATTCAGATATCCAAGAAGATCTCTGTATCTTCTTGTGAGCTCATCTTGAGGAACTATTCCCATACCAACCTCATTACTTACCACAATAATCATCCCTTCAAAAGAAGAGAGGCATTTTATCAGATCTTCTATCTCTTTTCTTGGATCTAAATTATATATTAACAGATTATTTACCCATAATGTAAGGCAATCTATAAGGATAAGAACATCCTTATCTGATAATTCTTTTATCCTCTCTGAGATATTTAAAGGTTCTTCTATAGTAATCCATTCTCTTCCTCTTTCTTCTCTGTGCTTCTTTATTTTTTCTTCCATTTCAGGATCAATTGGCTGAGCAGTAGCAATAAATATCTTTTTTTTGTCTTTGATTTTGCTTCCAATACTTAACGCATATCTGCTTTTTCCACTCTTTGCCCCACCAATAATAAATGTGCAATCCATTTTCTATTCCTTAGAAGAGACTTTACTCACCTCTAAGTAATACATTGTTCCTCCTATAGGAGCAAATGAAAAGAATATACTGTTTAATAAAGGGATAAGAAAATATAGGCCAAACCCTATATGAAATGGCAAGTTCTTAAAAAGAAAAGAAATCCTCTCCTTTATTGGAATAAGTCTTCTTGCAGGAACAAGATCTGTATTGTCCCATGAAAGAAAGGCTATGGTAAGCAGAGTAGACACTATTGCTATTATTGGACCAAATGGGGTAAGCCAGCCAAGTATAAAGAAAAAAATAGATATGGATACAGGGAAAAAGGCCCTTGGAATTTCTTGCTTTATAAGATGTATAAAAAATTTAAAAAAAGAAAGTTTTGGCTCTTCTACCTTTCCTGTCATAATCCTTTCTGTGATCCTGGACATATAGTCCATTATCAAGACACTAAAGAAGATCTGAGAGACTATGTAGGCAAACAGAGTGGAAAGGGCTATCATAAACATGGTAATAAGCCAGGATAAGAAGTGCCATATCCATACAATCCATATGCTTTCAGGCTTTACCCATATATGGCTCATTAATTTATCATGATACACTAAAACAAAAGAGGCAAATATAATGGTAATTGCCACCAGGATGAGAAATCTCAATATTCCCAGAAAGAGAAGCTTTGGAATCTTTATTCCCAGACTTAGCCCCCTTATATTATACAGAATCCCATCCACAAATCCCTTTATCATTCTTTTTACCTCCTCTCCTTGAACTTAGAAGCATCTATTCTATACATCTTTATCTTTTTATGGAGATAGCTTCTCTCTACATTCATTGCCTCTGCTGTCTGAGATATATTTCCCTTGAATTGCCTTAATTTATTCTCTATGAATATTTTTTCAAATTCATTCTTTGCCTCTTTTAATGATCTTATTCCAAATATCTGGTCTAATTCCTTACCATACTTTTTCTTTTCTCTGTTGTATGGAACTGGGATATGTCTTGCCTCTATAACATCCCCAGGAACCATGATCATAAGCCTTTCTACTAAGTTCTTTAACTCCCTCACATTTCCTGGCCAGGAATATTCTTTTAGCATTTCTATAGCATCTCCCGAAAACCTTTTTGGCTCAAGATTTGTATTTTTAGAAAATTCCTTTACAAACCAATCTATCAGCTCTGGAATATCTTCTACTCTCTCCCTAAGTGGGGGGACCCTTATAGGAACAACATTTAGGCGAAAATAGAGATCTTCCCTAAATCTCCCTTTCCTGATCTCCTCTTCTAAATTCTTATTTGTTGCTGTAATAACCCTCACATCCACCTCTATTGGCCTGCTCCCACCTACCCTTTCAAATCTCTTTTCCTGAAGTATCCTCAATATCTTGGATTGTGCTTTAAGACTCATATCTCCTATCTCATCCAGAAATATTGTCCCTTCATGGGCAAGATCAAACTTCCCTTTTTTCATAGAGGACGCACCAGTAAATGCCCCTTTTTCATATCCAAAGAGTTCACTCTCTATAAGCTCATCTGGAATAGCCGCACAATTTACCTCTATCATTGGTTTGTTTCTTCTATTGCTAAACATATGAATATTATGCGCAACAAGCTCCTTTCCTGTTCCATTCTCTCCTGTTATGAGAACACATGCATCTGTAGGAGCAACAATCCTTATCTGATCCATAAGCTCCTTTATTGCCTTGCTGTGCCCTACAATCCTATATCTGTCTTCTTCCTTCTTCTTTAATAGGTCTATCTCTTCCCTCAGTTTTGAATGCTCAATTGCATTATTTAAAGAAAGGATGAGTTTGTCTAAGGAGATAGGCTTTTCTATGAAATCGTACGCCCCAAGTTTTGTTGCCTTAACTGCAGTCTCAATGGTTCCATGACCAGACATCATGATAACAGGAAGGAATGGATATCTTTTCTTTATTTCTACAAGTGTCTCTATTCCGTCCATCCCTTCTGGCATGAGTATATCTAAAAGAACAACATCAGGAATAGATTCCTGTATCTTATTTAGTGCCTCCTCCCCACTCTTTACACATATCACATCAAATCCCTCATCAGACAAAACACCTTCAATGGAAAAGAGGATGCTTTCTTCATCATCTACAACAAGGACCTTCTTCTTCATAGCTATCCTCTACCCCAAGCATACTTATTGCAATGTTTGCTGCCTTTTTTGATGCCCCACCTTTTCCAAGTTTGGCCCTTACACTTCTTAGCTTTCTCTTCATCTCTTCCCTTAAGCTCCCATCCTCCAATATCCTGAATGCCTCTTTTGCCAGATTCTTCCCTGTTACCTGATCCTGAAGTATCTCCGGGACAATCCTTTCTCCTGCAATGAGATTTGTTAAGCTTACATATTTCACATTCACAAGACTTTTTGCAATCCAGAAAGAGATGGGAGATCCTTTATAGATAACTATCATTGGTGTTTCCATCATTGCAGTTTCAAGCGTTGCTGTTCCAGATGTAACAAATGCCATATCAGATATGCTTAAGACCTCATATATTATCTTATTTGAAACAGGTATTATAAAATCACAATCCATAGTAAATCTTTCTATGTAATCCATATCAATATGTTCTGCAACAACTATGTAAGCGATTAAAGAATTATATCTTTCCTTTAAGATAGAAATCGCATCTATCATCGGAGGCAGTATATTTTTTACTTCATGTCTCCTGCTTCCAGGAAGTAAAGAGATAATAGGATATCTTTTGACTATCCCCAATTTTCCTTTTATTTCTTCCTTATTAAGGTGCTTTGGAATCTCATCCAATAATGGATGACCCACATAACTTACATCAATTCCCCAGTTTTCATAAAATTCTTTTTCAAATGGAAGAATAACTACCATTTTATCTATCACCTTTCTTATCTTTTTTATCCTGCCTGTCCTCCATGCCCATACCTGAGGACTAATATAATACATAACAGGTATTCCTATCTTTTTTGCATAACCTGCTATATGAAGATTAAAATCAGGATAGTCTATTAAGATCAAGAGGTCTGGTCTTTTTTTTGAAAGCATCCTTTTTGTCCTTATCCCTGCCTTTACTATATTTGCTAATTTTGTAAATACTTCAGTAAATCCTACAACAGCCATATTAGAACAATGCTCTAAAAGCTTTACACTCTCTCTTTTCATCCTATCTCCACCTATTCCAATAAAATCTATATCTGGATTTATCTCCTTTATTGACCTTATCAGATTAGATGCGTGGAGGTCTCCCGAAGGCTCTCCTGCTATGATGAATATCCTTTTTTTCACTTGAATCTCGGCTTTTTTCTTATCTCATCTATTATGTGGAGGGAAATCTCAAGTGCCTTCTTTCCATCTTTTCCACTTACAATAGGTCTATGTCCATTCTTTATGGAGCTTATAAAGGCACCAATCTCGTCTGCCAAGGGATCACTGTCAGCAAATTCTATCTTTTCTGTTACAAGCTTTGGAAAACCAAATTTGTCTTTCCTCTCTTTGTCATGGCTAATTATGGTAACCTTCCTCTTTCCACAATCTGCTGAGATGTATGAGTCTGGCTGAAATACCCTTATCTTTCTAAGCATCCTTCCAGATATCCTGCTTGCAGTAAGGTTTGCAGCAGTCCCATTTTTAAATACCAGCCTTGCATTTGCAATGTCTATCTTATCTGTAACAACAGACATCCCGACTGCTTGGATATCTACTACCTCAGAGCGGACAATATCTAGGATGATGTCTATATCGTGTATCATGAGATCCAATACCACATCCACATCTGTTCCCCTTATTGTAAACAGGTTCATCCTGTTTGCCTCTAAGAAGATAGGATCCTTTACCAAGGACTTCATCTTTATTACAGCAGGATTAAATCTCTCTACAAGACCTACTTGAAGGATTGCTCCTGTCTCCTTTGCCTTATTCAGAAGGAGATCTGCATCCTCCAATCTGTAAGTAATTGGCTTTTCTATAAGTATATGGATTCCCCTTGACAGAAAATCCATCGCCACCTCAAAATGGACCTCTGTTGGAACAGCTATGCTTACAGCATCTACCTGATCTATTACTTCCCTATGACTAAGAAAACCTCTTACTCCATAATTTTCTGTTATCTCCCTTAGCCTTTCAGGATTTGTATCTACAACGCCTATCAGCTCTACATCGGGCAGAGAAAGATATTTCTCCAAATGATATCTTCCAAGATGACCAACTCCTATAACAGAGACCCTTATCTTCTCACCCATTTAGATCTCCTTCATAGAGACGATACATATCCCATTTTTGTCTGCATAGGAGATCATCTCTTCTTTATCAAATATGATTGTCTTTCCTGCCTCAATTGCCAATAGGTTTGCCCCGACATTCTTCATGGTCTTTACAGTATTTAGACCAACAGATGGAAGATCAAACCTGAGATCCTGATTTGGTTTACAAACTTTTACTACTACTGCTGCTTCTTTTGCAAGTCTTCCTCCCCTTCTTATGGTCTCATCTGTCCCTTCTATTGCCTCAACAGCAAGAACCGTCTTTTTCTTTACAACTACACACTGCCCTATATCAAGCCTTCCTATCTCCTTTGCCATCTTCCATCCAAATCTGATATCCTCCTCTTCCTCCTTTGTTGGTCTCCTCTTTGTAAGACATCCTTCAGGTGCAGCAAGCTCTGGAAGATAGGAAATAGAGCTTATCACCTCTATTCCTTCCTTTAAAAGCTCATCTGCAA
>JALVZP010000009.1 GCA_027037575.1 Desulfobacterales bacterium
ATATAATAAAAAATGTAGGAGGAAGACCATCTGTTTCAGAGATATACTCTATTCTTCCTAAATCAAAGGCAATCTCAGCAGATGTAAATGGTGCACTTGATCCAGACTATGAGGATCTCCATGAAAAGCAGAATGCAGCAAGGCTTGGATATGGAGTATGTGTAACAAAGTTTACAGGTCGTGGTGGAAAATATGAAGCAAATGATGCAGATGCAGAATATGTAGGATGGATAAGGAGATTGTTTAATAGGAATAATGTCGTATGGCAGACAGGGGAGCTTGGGAAGGTGGATGAAGGAGGAGGTGGAACTGTTGCAAAATTTGTTGCACAATATGGTGTAGAGATAGTGGACTGTGGTCCTGCAATACTTTCCATGCATTCTCCCTTTGAGATATCCCATAAGGCAGACTTATACATGACATATAAGGGATACAAAGTATTCTTTGAATCATCAGATTAGCCATGAAGGAGATAAGAAATTTCAGCATAATAGCACATATAGATCATGGAAAATCTACTCTTGCTGATAGACTTATAGAAAAGGCTGGTCTTGTTGATGAAAGGAACAAAGTAGAGCAGATCTTGGATAACATGGATATTGAAAGGGAAAGGGGGATTACTATAAAGAGTCAGGCAGTAACACTTCCATATAAGGCAAAGGATGGGAAGGAGTATGAGCTTAATCTTATAGATACACCTGGACATGTGGACTTTTCATATGAAGTATCAAGGGCACTTGCATCATGTGAAGGAGTCCTACTTGTTATAGATGCATCTCAGGGTGTTCAGGCACAGACAGTGGCAAATATGTATGCGGCAGTAGAGCATGACTTGGAGATAATTCCTGTAATAAATAAGATTGATCTTCCATCTGCTGATATAGATCGGGTAAAAGAGCAGATAAGGGATGAGCTTGGTCTTGATCCAGATATGGCAATACTTTGCTCTGCAAAGGAAGGTATAGGAATAGACGATGTATTTGAGGCAATTGTAAGATATATCCCTCCTCCATCAGGAAGTCCTGATGAGCCACTTAGGGCACTCATATTTGATGCACAGTATGATCCTTTTAGAGGTGTAATCGTTAGCTGTAGGATATTTTCTGGAACAGTAAAGCCAGGCGATACCATTATGCTTATGTCTAACGGAAAGCAGTATAAAGTGGAGGAAGTTGGGATATTCAGGCTTGAAAGGCAAAAGAAGGACTCTCTTTCTGCTGGTGAGGTTGGATATATCATTGCTGGAATAAAGTCTGTAAGGGACACAAGGATAGGAGATACCATTACCCATGCAGATAGACCTGCATCAGAACCACTTCCTGGATTTAGGGAAGTAAAACCAGTTGTGTTTTCATCTATCTATCCTGTATCTTCAGAGGACTTTAATGAACTTGCAGATGCACTTGAAAAGTATAAGCTGAATGATGCTGCAATAGTCTTTCAAAGGGACTCCTCTCCTGCCCTTGGGATGGGATTTAGATGTGGCTTTCTTGGACTCCTTCATCTTGAAATTGTCCAGGAGAGGCTTG
>JALVZP010000010.1 GCA_027037575.1 Desulfobacterales bacterium
AAGGAAAGAACATCCAAATCCAGTGTGAGCAAAAAATCCCAATCAGGGTTACCACACAGATGAATCCCCCTTGGCCTATTTATCATAGAAAAGAACAGTTCCATATCCTTGTGTGCTGATACATCGTTGTATCCTGACATGGCACTAAATAGAAATTGAAGTCCAGGTTCATCCACAAACATAAATGCATTCGGATTCTTCTCTTTTAATCTTTCAAGCTGGACATTTACCCTCTTTGCCATAAATTCAAATAAAAAAGGCCTTACAGTATCGTCAAACAAGATAGGACGACCATCCTGATCTAATACATTAAATCCAAAGCTTATTGGTCCTTCCATCTGACCTCTAATAGCAGCTCTGTTTGAAAGATCCATCTCCAAGAATCTATGATAAACAACAGAATATTTTTTACTTATGTCAAAGAATTGGGGATCATCAAAATGAGAGATTGCATCTTCCAGTTCTAATATGAATTTTTCCATTGAAAATGAAAGCTTCCTGTTCTCTATATCCAATACTATTCCCGGGAAGTTCTCTGATGCCTGAACATACATATCTTCATAGTAGCTATATAAGGGAAGCTGTGGCCAAAAAGGGATATCTAAGGATAATGCCATCTCAAGTGCCCTGTCCACATCCCTGTGTGGCATTACTCCCATAGCTGTTGTTAGAAGATCTCCTGGAATACCCATCTACTTCTCCTATCTTAGATTCTTATTAAGGCAATTTATAATATCCTCTGCCTCGAGATATTCTCCCTTTATGAAAAGTACAAAGAGATATGCTTTTTTGTCCCTTAGTATATAGCCTGCTCTTGTGCTTATTCCTTTTAGTGTTCCCGTCTTATAATAGATGTTGCCCTTGTTTTTCAGAAGATGCATGTATGGCATAAATTTCTTTAAGATAATGGCCATATCGTGGCAGGATGTAACATCTTCTCTGGATATACCAGATCCTTCTACGATGTAGGTTTCTTTCAAATGAAGTCTCTCTGCATACTCCCTTAATGCCTTAACTCCTTTGTCTAAGTTTGCAGGAGGGCCATAAAGTTCTGCACCCATAACAAGCATTATCTGGTTGGCAATAAAATTGTTTGAGTATTCCATCATCTTTCTTATTACCTCAAGAAGCGGATACCTGGAATGGTATCTGTATAGAAGTCTATCACCTGGACTTATATGACCAAATCTGACCTCTCCTTTTACTTTAACACCGCACTCTTCTAAGAAATATTTGAATAGCTTTGCTGCGTATGTCTCTGCTATCCTTGTATCATTTGAGATTACATACCTTCCTGACTCTTTTATGTGATGCTTTTTTAGAAGCTTTACAGCAAACGGAATAAGAGGAGTCTGATCTTCTCCAGAAAATATCCTCCCATCCTCAATCCTTACATTTATGGTATTAAAATTGGCACACAATGCCCCACAGGGGGCATCATATGGATTCAGGGAATCTCCAACCCCAGGTATCCTGATAGGATATTCAAAATAGGAATCATCTATGATTATATCCCCTATCTCTTTTAT
>JALVZP010000011.1 GCA_027037575.1 Desulfobacterales bacterium
GTTGTTGGATTTGGTGGGAGGACTATTGGAAATAGTTCCCCAAAATATTTAAATACTCCTGAAACTCCTATATTTCATAAAGGAAATCTGCTTTATGGAATAAATTTCTCTTATAAGAGTATAAGAAAAAAGAAGAAGGTGATCATTGTAGAAGGATATATGGATTGGATTGCCCTTAAAAAGTATGGGATTGAAAATGCTGTTGCCACTTTGGGAACTGCACTGACACAGAATCATATAAGAAGACTGAAGGGATATGCAAATGAAGCAATAGTTATATTTGATTCTGATGAGGCTGGGAAAAAGGCTGCATTAAGGAGCTTACCATTATTTGCAAATGAAGGCATGCCAGCAAAGGTATTAGTTCTTCCAGATGGACACGATCCTGATACCTTTTTGAATCAATATGGAAAAGATGCATTTTTAGAACTCTTAAATAACTCTTCTAAACCCCTGATAGACTTTTATCTGGATATGGAGATAGGAGAGAGGATAAGAGCTTTAAATATCAAGGATGAAGAAAAGACAGGGATCTTGAAAAATATTTTATCTAACTTATCTTTTATAGAAGATGGTCTTACAAAAGGTATTTATGTTTCTAAATTAGCAGCCTATTTTGGAATAAAAGAAGATCTCCTATGGAAAGAGTTAAAAAGGATATCTTATGGAAAAGGCTCGGCAATAGAGGAAGAAATAAAAAGAGAAAGGTCTGCCAAGATTATTGGAGACCTTCAGATATTAAGTCTGGCAATATTTCATTCTGAAACCATTCCTTCTCTTATTAGATGTAATGCTGAAATACTTCTTTTTGATCCATCAGCAAAGATTATTTTAAAAGAGATCTTTAAGATATATGAGGAAAAAGGAGAAATATCTCTACAAGAGATACATGAGCGTTTGGAAGATGAACAATCAAGGGCATTTTTAAGGGAATTTCTGGAAAGACCATTTATAGTCTATGAAAAGGATGAGATAGAACAGGCATTATCAGACATAGAAAAAAAGGCTTATAAAAAGAAGATAATTGATTCATTAAAGAAGAAAAAAGGAGATATAAAGAGTCAGAGTGAACTTATAAAAAACTTGAAAGGAGGTATATAAATGTCAAGAGATTTTAGTGAAGAAATGGAAAACCTCAAGGATCTTTTAGATGAAGGAAAAGACAAGGGTTATATAACCTTAGATGAGCTCAATGCAAAGCTCCCAGAGGATATTTTTTCTCCATCTGAGGACCTGAATGAGCTTAAAATGATGTTTGAGGAGCTGGATATAGCCCTTGTACGTGATAAAAAAGGTAAAGAGGAGCAGCAGGAAATAGATGAAGAGATAAAGAAGTTAGAATTTGATATACCTTCAGGAGAATTAGAAGTTGATACCTCTTCTCGTTCATGCGATCCAGTAAGGCTTTACCTTAAAGAGATGGGATCTGTCTCCCTCCTTACAAAGGAAGGAGAGGTAGAGATTGCAAAAAGGATTGAAAAAGGAGAAAATGAAGCTTTATCTGGATTATTAGAATCCCAGATAGGTATAGAGTATATTATTGAACTTGGAGACAAACTTAGAAATAATGAGATAAAACTAAAAGAAATAATAATAGACTTAGAAGATGAAGAAATGGAATATGCACAAGTGGATAAGAAAAGGAAGTTTTTATTGGATATGATAAATGAAATCAAGAAGATATATGAGGGGATTAGAGAAAAAAGTGCCAAGCTACATAAAAAGGCAATTTCAGAACAGGAAAAGGAAAGGCTCTCTGCTGAGATAAAAGAGGATATCTCTAAGATAAAGGAGATAGTAAAGTCTGTCAGACTTCAAAAGAAGCTCTTAGATAAGATGGTAGAAAGGCTGAGGAGTGTAGTAAATGAACTTGAGCAGGCAGAACATAAGCTTGCTGAGATTATGCTCCGTCTTGGGGGGAAGCCAACATCTTATTTAAAGAAGCTCTTATCTGAACTTCCTGAGAACACAAAAGATGAGGATATTATAGAGCCTGTTGGTCTAAAGAAGAAAGAACTTGTAAAAATGTTAGAAGAAGTAGAGGAAGCAAAAAGGGTAATAAGAAGAATAAAGGAAAGGACCACACTTTCTCCAAGAAGTCTCAAACTTACTCTCAAAAGGGTAGAAAAAGGGATTTCCGAGGCAAAAAAGGCAAAGGATGAGCTAATAAAGGCAAATTTAAGGCTTGTTGTAAGTATTGCTAAGAAATATACAAATAGAGGACTTACATTCCTGGATCTTGTTCAGGAAGGAAATATCGGTCTAATGAAGGCTGTAGAAAAGTTTGAATATCAGAGAGGATATAAATTTAGCACATATGCAACATGGTGGATAAGACAGGCGATTACAAGGGCAATAGCTGATCAGGCAAGGACAATAAGGATACCTGTCCATATGATAGAAACAATAAATAAGCTTATAAAGACAACCAGGATGCTTATACTGGAATATGGTAGAGAACCTACACCAGAAGAGATAGCAGAGAAGATGGGTCTGCCAGTAGATAAGGTAAAGAAAGTGCTAAAGATAGCAAAAGAACCTATTTCATTGGAAACACCAATAGGATCTGATGAGGATGGGAGTCATCTTGGTGATTTCATAGAGGACAAAAAATTTGATTCTCCAAGTGAGGCTGCAATAAAGAGTGATCTTGCTGAACAAACAAGGAAGATTCTAAAGACCTTAACACCAAGAGAGGAAAAGGTGTTAAGGATGAGATTTGGTATTGGTGAAAAGGCAGACCATACCTTGGAAGAAGTTGGGAAAGATTTTAATGTAACAAGAGAAAGGATAAGGCAGATAGAAGCAAAGGCATTGAGAAAACTGAGGCATGTAAGTAGAAGCAGGAAGTTAAAGAGTTTTGTAGAATAGTTCAGTCTATATCTTTTAAAAGATGCTTCCTTATGTGCCTTAAAAAGAGAAAGACAAGTATAGCAATGATGGAGGCAATAGAGACCTTTAATACGATATATCCATGAACACTACTTCCATAAAGGGTAAATATGAGATTTGTGGGAAGCTGACCAAGAAAAGATCCTATAAGAAATGTAAATGGAGAGATAGGGGCTATTCCTAACAGGGTATTATTTAAAAAACAGGGAATAGGAAGCTGTTTTATCAGAAGAACTAAGATTAGCTGATTTCCCTTATTTCTTTCTATTAAAGGGAGATACTTCCTTACCTTTTCATAAAAAAAAGGGGCTCCTATAAGGCGAGCAATCAGGAATATGATGAAAGAACCTATAGTAATGCTCAAGCTTGCCAGAAGGAGTCCCTTCCAGAATCCAAACATTATACCTGCTGACGCACATATTATGGACTTGGGAATTCCCAAAATTATTAAAAAAGAGGATACCCCTAAGAATATAGTAATCCCATAGAATGGGTTTTTATCAACAATATCCTTTATTTCAAAGATCTTTTCTTGAAATGTTTTTAAATATGTCTTTAAATGAGAAAATCGTAATGTAGAAAAAAATATTACAATAAGGATAAGCAGGATAAAAAGAAGTTTATTTCTCTTCATCTATTTCTGCCATTTCTTGAAATACTGAGAAAATAAACCTAAAATTAGGTTCAGTCAAATAAAAAATAAAGGAGGATGAGCATGATAGAAGAGCTAATCCAAAAGATTGATGAGCTTAGAGGAAAGCTGAAAGAAATCAGGGAGTATCTTTGACTTAGATAGGCTTAGAGATGAGGTAAAAAAGATGGAAGATATGATGTCTTCTCCATCCTTTTGGGAAAAGGATCAAGAAGAGATCTCCAGAATCTCAAAGAAACTTTCTTTAAATAAAGAAAAAATAGAAGAATGGGAAAGGATTAATAAAGAGATAGAGGATCTTTATCTTCTTGCTGAGATGTTTATGGAAGAAGGGGATGATTCCTCTTTAAAAGAGATATCAAAAGATCTCTCCAATTTGGAGAAAAAGATAAATGAAATGGAAATTCAAAGCCTATTTAAGGATCCAGATGATATGAGAAATGCGATAGTTTCAATAAATGCTGGTGCTGGTGGAACAGATGCACAGGATTGGGTCCAGATGCTACTGAGGATGTATCTAAGGTGGTGTGAAGATAAAGGTTTCAAGACAAAGATAATAGATTCTTTGCCAGGAGATGAAGCAGGGTTAAAAAATGTTACTTTTACTGTAGAAGGGCCTTATGCATATGGAAAATTAAAGGCAGAGCATGGAATACACAGGTTGGTAAGGATTTCTCCATTTGATGCTACAAGGAGAAGACATACTTCATTTGCATCTGTTTCTGTTTACCCAGAAATAGACACAGATATAAAAATAGAGATAAATGAAAAGGATTTGAGAATAGACACATTCAGGGCAAGTGGTCCTGGTGGTCAGCATGTAAATACCACAAGCTCTGCAGTAAGAATAGTTCATATACCAACTGGTATTGTTGTTCAGTGTCAGAATGAAAGGTCACAACACAGGAATAAAGAGATGGCACTAAAGATACTAAAGGCACAGCTTTATGAACTGGAAAAGAAAAAACTGGAGCAGAAAAAGAAAGAGATCCATGAATCCCAGAAGGATATTTCTTGGGGAAATCAGATAAGATCATATATCCTTAATCCTTACCGTTTGGTAAAAGATCATAGGACAAACGTAGAGATAGGTGATATAGAAAGGGTGATGGATGGGGATTTAGATCCTTTTATAAATGCATATCTCAAAATGAAAGCACGTCCTGGATAACAACCCCAACTGCAATATCAATATAGTCCTCTTTAAATTCTTCTTTAAAGAGTTCCATTGCATCCTCACCAGTGCAATGACAGGGAGCAATCTTTTTTATACCTATATCTTTTAAGAGTTTTATAATATGCAAGATTTCACTTCTTGGGTATCCTCTTAGATGAAATCCACCAAGTATCAAAAATATCTCTTTATTCATATAGTTCTTTGACTTCAATGCAATATTGGCTATACCAGGATGGGCACATCCTGTAATAAGAATAAGACCTTTTTCACTATCTATTACTAATGCATGCTCTGTTGGAGATTTTCCCATCTCTCCTGTGGAATAAACATTTTCAAACAGATGAGAAAATCTGCTTATTGGTTTAACCCTTGCTCCAAAGCTGCTTATGTCAAATTTTGCTGATTCTGGGAAAGAATCTGGAATCCATATTGTAACATCTGTCTTTCTTTCTAAAATAGACACAAGGCCTCCTGTATGATCTCCATGTATATGAGATAAAAAGATATGATCTATACTGTCCAATCCAATTCCCATCCTTTCCATATTACTTAAAAGGATATTCCCATTAGCTCCCGTATCAAATAGGATGTTATGTTTAAGACCTTCTATAAGGCATGAAAATCCCCATCCATA
>JALVZP010000012.1 GCA_027037575.1 Desulfobacterales bacterium
AAATTAAAACCTGTTCTTGCTGAAGCAGAAGGGGAAGGGATACTTATAATTCCTGAAAGGAACTGCCTTGTCCGTTTAAATGAAACAGGCCTGTATGTCTATAAAAGGCTTCAAGAAGGATATAAACCTGAAGAAATAGCAAAACTTATGGCTAATGAATACGATGTAACTGAGGAAAAGGCCTTAGAAGATGTATATGACTTTATAGCCTCTATGGAAAAGAAAGGTCTTATTAATGAAAAAGCCATATAAGCCCCCTTTAATTTTAGATATAGTAGAAGACATATTGACAATTAAAGCAGCTGCTACTGTATTTAGACCGACCTTTGTTCCTACTAAACCTGCACGCCCTTCTTTTAGACCGAGATGTAGACAACGTTTTATGATTAGACCACGAGTAGCCTTGAGAAGTAGACCTGCATTCCGCCCATTTCGTCCAAAGCCTTATGAATAGTCTTGTAATAGAAATTACTAATTACTGTAATTTTTCTTGTCTTCATTGTAATCGTAATAAGACTCAAGAAAAACGACATATGCCTTATTGGATGTTTACACACTTAATAGATCAGGCAGCTTATCTTGGTATTGAAGATGTTTGTTTAACAGGGGGAGAACCTTTACTTTATCCAGATATATGTGAAGCTATTGAAGTCCTTTTTTCAAAAGGGATAAATGTTTCTATAGTAAGTAATGGCTATCTCTTTCAGGAGATTCTTTATCCTTTCTTAAAACACAAAAAATCTCATCTACACTTATTTTCAATGTGTTTTTCCTTAGATGGTGCTGATCCAGAAACACATGACTCTTTCAGGCAGAAAAGTGGAAGTTTTTTTAAGGTATTAGAGGCCATAAGACTATGTCATGAACTAAATATAGAAGTCTCATTAAAGATGTCCATCTGGAAGAAAAACATAGAGAATATATTTGAGATGTGCGTATTCGGATTAGAGCATGTAAATGAAATAGGATTAATTATACTTTCTCCTACACCAAATCTTATAAAAATGGATCTAATCCCTACCCCCAAGCAGTATGAAGAAGTTATTTGGGATATAAGAAGAAAGATAATCCCCCTTTTCCCTAAAGTAGAAATAGAGGGAATATGTGATCCAGATATTCCTATTCCTTTATGTAATCCTTTTCTTTCTGGACCTAATATTGACTATAGAGGAGATATAACTTTTTGCTGCAATCTTTCAAACACTACTTCTGAAAATAATAAGGCATCCTTAGGAAATTTGGCAAAAACCTCCTTAGATAAAGCCTTTTATCGTCATATATTAATGTGTTCAGACTTTGTAAAATATATGGTTAAAAAAGCTCCCTCTATTTGGTCAAGAAGTTGTGCTTATTGTAGCAGGATATTTGGAGGGATGAATTGGCTAAAGGATATGGATTCTGAATGGAGGAATGTAATTTGGAACCTCCCATAATTCTGGTTAAAAAAGAGGATATAGATATCCAAAGATTAGATTATCTTTTTACTCAGCTTTTTAGAGTAGGATTTAGAGATATCAAAGTCTCTATTGCAAGTTATATATCAAAATGGAGAGACCTGATTTCCTTAATTGATAAAAATGGATTTAATTTTTCTTTATATATAAAAGAGAATCCTAAACAGATAATTCCTTTTTTGAAAAGGATGAAAGATATCCTGAATATGATAGAATTGGAAATAGAGCTTTATCCTGAGGAGCAAAAGTTTAAAGATATTATTGAAGCCATAGCTTATTTTCACCTATATAAGATAGGAATTGTAATGAATATTGTCCTAAATAAAAATGACATAGATACATTAAAAGATATGATATCTTTCTTTGCCTCTATGGGAATTATGCAGATAAGAATAAAATATCTTATTACTGAAGATCATGATCTCCTATCCAGGATAAGGGAAGAAATAATTCCAGAAATGGCTCGAATTTCAGCATCTTCTAACGGAAAGGTAGTATGTGAAGATATTAAAAATTCTATTCTTTCCTTTTGTGAAGCCTTTGAAAGGCTTACTTCAGATCAGGATGGATCTTTTTTTCTTTGCCCTTTATTAGGACTATTTGCTGATCCTATTTCCAGTATATTTGATTATACCCTTGAGGAACTTGTATCTCTCCATTACAAGCTGCTTTCACAACTACTTAAATTAAGGATAGATATGAAGTCAACTATAAAAGAGAGCAATTATCCTATTTGCTACTGGTGTCTCTATTTTTTCAAGAATAATGGATTTCATAAAAATTTATGATTACTCCTTCATGCTATGAGATTTATGGAATAAAGGTCAGGATAGAAACAGATGTTCAGATAAGCAATTCTTTAAAAAGACTTTTTCTGCCATTCAATATTAATTGCAATAAAATCAAAGCTGAATATACATTCAGGTTTAAACCCAAATTTTCAATCGCAGAGATTGCTTCTTTTATAAATCCACTGTTAGCAAAAAAAAATATCTGGGCATTCCACTCTGCAGGTATAGTATATCAAAATAAGGGATTTGTATTTATGGGGAAAAGTGGTGGTGGAAAGACCACCATTGCAAAAATCTCTTTAAAGTTAGGATTAAAGATTGTAGGTGATGATATTATACTTATGAAGGAATTAGAAAAAGGTATTGAATTAATTCCTTTCTTTTTTGGAATCCAAAAAAAAGATAAGTCTTCTTTCAAATTTCTTAATCCTTCTCATTTTTCTTCAACTCAATTAGAGGCTATTTTTATCCTCAAGGAAAAGGTTGAATATACTTTTTATGAGCCTGTAACAGAGCCAGAAAAAGAAATATATGCCCATATATTCTGGGCATTAAATGGAGATTTAGTCAAAAAACAGCTTGAATTTGTAAATAAGATGTGCAGATTTAAGTTATTTTATCTATCTGTTGGAAGAGATATATTAGAAGATCCATCTCTGCTCTTACATATAATTGAGGAAATAATTGAGTGAATTTTGAAAAGGAAAGAAAAATATTGTGTGAGTATATCATAGGATCAAAGAAGGGATTTTTAAAAGAATTTGAAGTGAACTATTTACTTTGGCTTGTTGAATGGGAAGGTATAGCCCCTCTTCTTTATATGAAAAAAAAAGACATTCCAGAATCATTTAAAGAGAAGCTAAAAACGCTATATCTTAAAACCAAGATCCAGAATGAAATATTTATTTCTGAAATAATCAGAATAGCAGATTTATTAGAAAAAAAGGGTATCCCTTTGCTTCTCCTAAAAGGTTCTTCCTTTATTTTTACTTTATACAATGACCCTGCTTTGAGACCAATGACAGATATAGATATACTGGTAAAAGAAAGAGACCTTGATTATGTTAATAAGATGCTTCTGAATGATGGTTATACTCTTATTGATATGGAATATAATACTTGGGATAGAAGATTGGGGAGTGGAAGAAAGTATGTAAAGGGAAATATAACCATTGATTTGAATACCCACTTAGAAAGCCTTTACATAGGGCAGGAGAAAGATGAGATTATTTTCCAAAATGCTATTTGCATAGGTAAAAATATCTTTATCCTAAATCCTGAGGATATGCTGATTTATTCTCTTGTTCATATGGCAACTCATCACTTTTTTTATAGGTTAATCTGGTTATATGACATAAAACAGATTGTAGAAAAGTTTCCCATAAATTGGGAAGAAGTGGATAGAAGAATAAGGAAGATGTGTTCACGTTCACTATTAATAGCAGGCCTTAAATATGCAGAGAAGCTTTTAAATGTCGATATACCAAGCCATATATTAGCTGAATCAAAGGATGACATTTTTTTTAGAAAGTTTCATGGAAAAATAGCCATTTCAAGTAATATTATTTCTTTTCTAAGTATTCCAGGAATAAGGAATAAGATGATCCTGCTTGCTTCTTCTTTATTCCCATCTTCAGAATATATAAGAGTGAAATATTGTATAGATAGTAGATGGAAATGTGTTTTATTTAGAATGCTTAGGCCAATATTTGTAATCATGAAATTCATAGAGAAATTATATTAAAAAGGTAGGAAATATTCCAAAAAATTCAAAGATTTTTATAAATAGAGAAGATATGATCTGCTATTATCCTTGCTGAATCTGGATTTGCTAACTTTTTTACACTCTCTCCCATCTTCTTTAGTTTCTCTGGATTATTTAAAAGTGCTTCTATTTTATTTTTTAGACTCTTTCCTGTAAGCTGATCTTCATATATTACCTCTGCTGCACCGAGCCTTTTTAACAAAAGGGCATTCTTTTTTTGATGATCCTCTTTTGCAAAAGGATAAGGAATAAGGATTGAAGGTATTCCTGATGCAGATAGCTCAAATATGGTAGATGCACCCGCTCTGCTTATTACAAGATCTGCATCCCCTAATATAGATGGCATATCCTCAATGAAATCAAATACATGTGCATTTACTCCAAGGTCCTTATATCTTTTTTCCACATTTTCAAAGTCAATCCTTCCTGTCTGATGAATAATCCTTATTTTCTTCCCTTCCTTTTTCATAAAAGATACTGCATCCAAAAATGCCCTATTTATTGAAACAGCTCCCTGACTTCCTCCCATAATAAGTATAGTTGGTATATCTTCTCTTTTTTCCGACTTTATCTGAAAGAACTCCTCCCTTACAGGATTCCCGGAATATACAATTCTTTTTCCTCTAAGAAACATCTTTGTCTCTTTGAATGAAATAAAGATTCTGTCTATAAAATAAAGTCTATAAAGGAATCTATTTGTAAGACCTGGAAAGAGATTCTGTTCATGGACAAAGACAGGAACTTTCATAATCTTTCCAATTATGCAAAAGGGAGCACTAAGCATTCCTCCCATTCCAAGAATAAGATCAGGAGATATTCCTTTCACTATCCTATATGCACTAAGAAAGGTATACAGTAGTCTGTATGAACTCTTTATCTCTAAGATCATCACCTTATAGCCATATCTGAGAATAGTCTCTACTGCAGGCCCTCTTTTATTCGTAACAAATACCACATTTAGCTTTTTTACACGTCTTCTTAGCTCATTTAGGATAGATATAGCAGGAAATATATGTCCTCCTGTCCATGCAGAAACTACTATTACATTCATCTCTTTGATGATATGTTTAAAAGTATCCCTATTTCAATCATTGTAAATAAAAGGGAAGATCCTCCATAACTCAAAAGAGGAAGGGTTATTCCCTTTGCAGGGATAAGATTTAGCACAACTCCCATATTTATCAATATCTGAAGCCCTATTATACTGCTTATTCCAAATGCCAAATATTTATTAAATACATTCCTTGTATCTATAGCTATCTTTATTCCCCTAAGCACAATTGTTGCATATAGAAACACAATAAAGAGTATCCCAATAAATCCTATCTCTTCTCCTATAACAGC
>JALVZP010000013.1 GCA_027037575.1 Desulfobacterales bacterium
GTTGGCTCTAATAGCCCAGCTATCATATAGAATGTTGTTGTCTTTCCAGCCCCATTAGGCCCCAATAGTCCTATAACCTGGTTTCTGAAAAGCTCTAATTGTACATTGTCTACAACTTTTTTTTCACCAAATACCTTTACAAGACCATTCGTATAGAGCCTATCCATTATTTCTTTTCCTTCTTAGATTTTGGAAATATGACAGCCTTTACGGGTTTATTCTTACTACTTTCCACAATACTCCTATTCTGTTTCAGGTAAATGATGATCCTATCTCCTTCAACAAAATCTTTTCCTTGTCTTACTCTTGGATTTTCAGTAAGGATCAGCTTTTCCTGATCCTGATAATATATTGCTCTATTAGATGTTGCTATTCCGCCTTGCTGACCCCTATATATCCTTACATTTCCTATAAAGACTATTTTTTCTATCCTGGAATTTTTGGTGTAATAAACTACCATTTTATTGCACTTCACCTTAAGATCTCCTTTTCTTGCAACCACATTTCCAGTAAAGGTAATCATCTTCAGTTCATCATCTATTTCTAATCTATTTGAGTTAATTACAATAGGGACATTCTTCTTTGATCCATAAAATAGCTTTGCCCATAAAGGAGAAGGAAATAAGAAGATAAATAATAGACTAAATATTTTTATATACAATGCTTTTTGCATTTGATAAAATCCCCAGCCTTTTATTCCTTATATCTAAGGAGAGCCCTCTCCCTTCTATTTCAAAAAAAGGCCCTTTTATTCTGACAGGATCATTTGAATAGCCCTTTCCTGTATCTTCATTAAAGACTAAGTGTTCTGTATAGAGATGATATTTTTTTGCATATATTGCCTCTATATTCTTTTCCAGATATATAAGCCCTTTTTTTCTCTCATACCTTCCTTTTTCTCCTGATAGAGAAAAATCCTGCTTTCCTTTTTCATGGACTATAAGATGAAAATCTGAAAACAGGATAACCGTCTTATCCTTTGAAAAACGCACCTTTTTTGCATCAAGCTCCCATTTTATATCCTTTTTTGGATCATCATTTACATAATGGACATCCCTTAGTTCCAATGCATAAGAAGGTATCATCTTTTCTATAACCTTTATCTTTTCTTTATGAGCTTTTCTACTTTTTTTATATCCAATTATACTATAGTAGCCTACAAATGATAGGGCAATAGCAATTCCAATAAGTGTCCAGTATCTGGATATAAATTTACTCATTTTTGGCTGCTTTGTAGATTCTTAGGAGGCTCTTTAAAACGGGTTTTACATCCCTTAAAGGAAGAGAATTTGGCCCATCGCAGAGGGCATTTTCTGGATCAGGATGTATCTCCATAAATACTCCATCTGCACCTGCTGCAACTGCTGCCTTGGCAAGATAAGGGACAAACTCCCTTTGTCCAGATGACCTATCTCCAGAACCTCCTGGAAGCTGAACACTGTGGGTAGCGTCAAATATGACAGGATGCCCAAATCTTTTCATAATAGGAATACTCCTCATATCCACGATTAGATTATTA
>JALVZP010000014.1 GCA_027037575.1 Desulfobacterales bacterium
TGCCTGTACTGTCCCTACAAAAAGACCAAAAAAGAGATTGAGAAGAGGTGGTAGAAGGATACCATATACGAGATAAGAAACCACGATTATTATAATGGCTCCACCCATTATATTTCCAAAGAGACGGAAAGAGATAGAAATGACCTTTGCAAGTTCACCAATTATATTCAAAGGAGCCATAAAAAATATGGGATCTAAATAGTCTTTTATGTACTGCTTCAGCCCCTTCTCTCTTATTCCTGCATATTGAGCAATAACAAATCCCATAATTCCCATACCAAGAGGGGTATTTAGATCCCTCGTTGGTTCACAGAGCTTTGGAATTATTCCTAACCAGTTGGAAAGAAGGAGAAACATAAATAGTGCACATATAAGAGGAAAATATTTTTTTCCCAATCTTTCACTCTCTAAGGTATCTATACAGAGATTATAAAATGCACTAACCAAAAGCTCTGCAACTACCTGAAATGGATTTGGAATAATACCCATATCTTTTTTTGCAAGAATAGCAAATATAATAAGGGCAACCATTACAATCCATGTCATTATTATGGTCTTTACATTAAAGCTCAAAATAATTCCACCAAGTTTTACTTTTAGCTGAAGTATCTTGGTAAAATCTTCCATATTCCTCTCCTATGCCAAAACCCTCTTAATTATCACATAGTAAGCAAAAAGAACAATCTGTATAGAGAATATCCCAATTATTGTTGAAACAAGATTAAATTGGATAGATTTTATTGCAATAATTATAGGAATAGCCAGTATGACATATCTTATCATAATAGAAGAAAAATAAACTGCTGTTGCTCTTTTTCTATCCTTTCCCATAGAAAATGGCATAGAGGCGTTTAAAAGAATAAAGTTTATAATGCTAAAGCATGTTCCTAAAAGGAATCCCTTGGACACGGATTTATATCCCAAAAGAAAGGAAAACAGTGCAACAAGTGTTCCAATGAATAAAGTCCCTCCACATACCTTCTCTCTAAATTCTTTAAGAGTATCAGCTATCTCTTTCTTCTCCATTTTCTCCTATCCTCTTCCAGTTCAAGTATTTGCCTATAAGCAGTATATCCTCCACCAATTATTCCAAGTATAATAAATATTGTGGTAAATATACCCTTTATATGGAGCCACTTGTCTAAGTAATAGCCAATTGCAAAGCAGAACAGGATTGATCCAACTACTGTAAGTCCTAATTGGGTTACCAGAATTACATATTCCATCCATCTATTATCATCCTTATCCTTCTTTAATATAATCTCTTTCACCTCTTCATTTTTCGTCTTTGAGCGTATATATTTTTATTGTAAAATTGTCAAGCCTAATTTTTATTGTAAACTATCCACAAACATCTATGTTGACAATAGAAAAGGAAGTATGTAAAAGCGAAAAAAATTTAGAAGGGGGTGTGAAAATTGGGTAAAGGAGACAGAAAGACAAGAAGGGGAAAAATCTGGAGGGGAACTTATGGAAAATATAGGCCAAGAAAGAAGAAAAAGAAAAAAGAGGAATAAGGATGAATGCAAAAACCAATTTAAGCTTTGAGCTGGGACCAATAAGGCCTCCAAATGAGGCAAGAAGTCTTCTCCTTAGATTTACCAGAAACTGCCCATGGAATCAGTGTCTTTTTTGCCCTGCATATAAGGGAAAAAAGTTTTCTCTAAGGAGCTTAGATGAAATAAAGAAAGATATTCAGGCAGCAAGAGATATTGCAGATGAAGTAAAGGAAGTATCCTGGAGATTAGGATATAGGGGAGAGGTAAATGATGAAGTAATAAGCTATATATTTGCGAAACCACAATATAATGAATGCTATAGGATGGTTGCTATCTGGCTCTATTATGGAACTGGAGCAGTATTTCTTCAGGATGCAGACAATCTTCTTATGAAAACGGATGATCTTGTTGAGGCATTGAGATTTCTGAGGGTAAAATTTCCAGAAATAACCAGAATAACTACCTATTCCAGGGCAAGGACAATTTACGCAAAAAAAACTGTTGATGCATTAAGGAGAATAAGGGAGGCAGGATTGGACAGGGTCCATATAGGACTTGAAAGCGGATATGATCCTGTTTTGAAATTTATGAGAAAAGGAGTTACTGCCCAGCAGCATATAGAGGCAGGGAAAAGGCTGATTGAAGCAGGAATGGAACTTTCCGAATATGTAATGCCAGGTCTTGGTGGAAAAAAATGGTGGAGGGAACATGCAATTGAGACTGCAAGGGTGCTAAATCAGATAAATCCTCACTTTATAAGGCTTAGAAGTCTCAGGATACCCAAAAGGGTTCCTCTTTATAAGAAGGTTGAATCAGGAGAGTTTGTTCCACTAACAGATGACGAAGTGGTAGAAGAAATAAGGCTTTTTATTGAAAACTTGGATGTAACAAGTACTGTAACAAGTGATCATATAATGAATCTATTAGAGGAAGTAGAAGGGAAGATGCCAGAAGATAAAGAGAAGATGCTTGATGTCATAAGAAAATATCAGGAATTGGATTTCTGTGACAGACTGATATACAGGGTTGGAAGAAGAGGTGCGACATACAGATCTACTGATGATCTAAAAAGAGATCCTGTAACATACAGAAAAATCAGGAACTTTGTAAAAGAGATAAAGGAAAAGGAAGGGCTTGAGGCAGTAGAAAGGGTTATAAAAGAACTGGTAGATCAGTATGTCTGATTTTTATCCCATCTTTTTAAGAATCAAGAAAAGACCAGTCCTTGTTATTGGAGGAGGAAGGGTAGCAGAAAGAAAGATAAATTTACTTTTAGAATTTGAAGCAGAAATTTTTTTAGTAAGCAAAGAATTAACAAAGAGGCTCAAAGAATTAGTTGATAGAGGAGAGGTAAAATATCTGGGAAGGGATTTTTCAGTTGACTATTTAGATAATAAGCTCCTTGTAATTGTTGCCACAGATAATCCACTTTTTAATAAATATGTGGCTCAGGAGGCAGAGAAAAAAGGTATATTAATAAATGTGGTTGATCAACCAGCAGATTGTAGTTTTATTGTTCCTTCTATCTTAAAAAAGGGGGATCTTATTATTGCCATATCTACTTCAGGAAAGAGCCCATTTTTGGCAAAAAAGATAAGAGAAGAGTTAGAATCCAAATTTGGCTCTGAATATAGAATATTTCTGGAAATCTTCTCTGCAATAAGAAGTATACTGATAGAATCAGGGAAGAATCAGAAAAAAGAAATACTTGAAAGACTTTATAATTCAGATATGCTAAATAAAATAAAGGAGAGAGATGTAGAAGGAATGGTAAAGATAATTAGTGATCTGATATGTTAGGGCATATCCTTTTTAAGATAGCAATATTTTGCTATATACTTGCATCTGCGTCACTTATTGTCTACATAATCAAACAAGAGAACAGGCTTTTTAAAACAGGCATTTTGTCTTTAATATCTGCCTTCTTTTTCCATACCATCTTTTTGATGTATGGATACTACATTTTGGGCACAGCTCCTGTTCTTGATTTTAGATCTGCACTCTCTTTTTTTTCCTGGAGCATAATGCTTGTATATTTCTTTATCTATCTAAGATTCAAATCAAAAATCTTGGGGGCATTTGTTGCCCCATTTTGCAGCTTTCTTATGATCAGCTCCTCTTTTTTTCCTATGTCAAAGGCCCCAGTAAAACCTATATTCAAGACAGTATGGCTTACTATACATGTCCTCACAACATTTCTTGGAAATGCACTCTTTGCTATAGCATTTATTGCATCAATCCTTTATCTACTTCAAGATCATTACATAAAACATAAAAAATTAAGTTTCCTTTATAAAAGGCTCCCATCCCTTACTACCTTAGATAATATAAATCATTATGCCCTTGTATATGGATTCCCATTTTTAAGTGCTGGAATAATAACTGGTGCTATATATGCACAGATTGCATTTGGAAGATACTGGCAGTGGGATCCAAAAGAGGTATGGTCTCTTATTACATGGCTTCTTTATGCTGCACTTATACATGAAAGGATAGCAGTTGGATGGAAAGGGAGAAAAGCCGCAATTATGTCTGTTATATGCTTTCTTGTTCTGGGATTCAGCTTCTTAGGAACGAGTCTATGGATAAAAGGATATCATAATTTAAAGAATCTCGGGACAATAGGATCATAAGATGAAGATCTTAAATATAGGAATGAATCATAAAACAGCACCTGTAGAGATAAGGGAAAGGCTTGCATCTAAGGAAGTTCTTGAAGATCTTGTAAAGATTGAGTCCATAAAAGAGGCCATGTATGTTTTAACCTGCAATAGGGTAGAGGCAATAGTTATTACAGAAAATGAAGAGGAAACAAAAAAGGCAATAATATCTTTTTTATGCAGACTTGGAGATATAAGTAAAGAAAAGATATTGAATTTTATTTATGTTTATAGAGACCTGGATGCGGTAAAACATGTCTTTAAAGTAGCCTCAAGCCTCGATTCTATGGTTATTGGAGAACCACAGATATTAGGTCAGATAAAGGATTCATATAGACAGGCAGTGGAAAAAAGAACTACAGGTCCTGTAATAAATGCTCTTATGCATAGGACATTTCATGTAGCAAAGAAAGTAAGGACAGAAACAGGGATATGTGAGTCTGCAGTCAGTGTAAGTTATGCAGCAGTTGAGCTTGCAAAAAAGATATTTGAAACACTTTCTGACAAAAAGGTCCTCTTAGTTGGTGCAGGAGAGATGTCAGAGCTTACAGCAAGGCATCTTGTATCACAGGGGGCAAAGGAGGTCCTGGTAGCTAATAGGACATTTGAAAAGGCAATAGAGCTTGCATCCAGATTTAATTCTTATGCTATCTCCTTTGATGAGATCCCTATTTACTTAGAAGAGGTAGACATTGTTATTACCTCTACTGCATCTCCAAGTTATATTATTACAAAGGATATGCTTAAAGGTATAGAAAGAAAAAGGAGAAATAGGCCTCTTTTCTTTATAGATATAGCAGTCCCAAGAGATGTAGATCCAGATGTAAACAGCTTAGACAACATTTATCTATACGATATTGATGATCTTAAAGGGGTTGTTCAGGCAAATTTAGAGCAGAGAAAAAAAGAGGCAAAGAAGGCAGAAAGGATAATAGAAGAGGAGGTTATTAAGTTTGGAAAATGGCTTAAGCAATTGGATATTGTCCCAACTATAATATCTTTAAAAAATAAGGCCTACTCTATTGTGGAAAAAGAGATGAGGAGAAGTCAGTCCAAGTTAAAGGATCTGAGTCCTGAACAAAAAAAGGCAATATCTATTCTTTGTAAATCCATTGCAGAAAAGCTTATAAATGATCCCATAATATTTCTCAAAAGCAAGGCAGGACGCCCCTCTTTAAATACCTATCTGGATTTTACAAAAAAGCTATTCAAATTGGATGAACAGCAAGGAGAAGAATATAATGAGGATACCAGACATAAATTCAATAATAGATGAGATCAGGAAAGATGAGAGGATTGGAATAATTGCATCCCATATAGGAATTGTAAAGGGGTACTCTCAGGATGGGAAGAAGATAAAGGCATTAGAGATCTCTTTTGATAAAGAAAAAATAAAAACGATTGTAAATAAGATAAAAGAACAAGAATCTATCTTAGATGTAAAGGTAAAATTAAATGAAGGCAGATTAAATGTGGGAAATTGGGTAATGATAGTTATGATTGCAGGTGAGGTAAGGGATAAAGTATTTCCGGCACTTTTTGAGATGGTAGATATGATAAAGAAGGAGGCAACGAGGAAAAAGGAGATATACTAATGGGAATGGTAAATGTAGGAAGGAAGGATATTATAAAAAGATATGCAGAGGCAAAGGGGAAGATAATTCTCAGGCCTGATACACTGAAGAATATAAAGGAAGGGAAAATAGAAAAAGGAGATCCATTTGCTGTAGCAGAGATAGCAGGAATAAATGCAGCAAAGCAGACTCATCTCCTTATTCCATTCTGCCATCAGATACCTTTAGATCATGTAGATGTTGGCTTTTCTATAAAGGAGGATGGAATAGAGGCTATATGCACAGTTTCTGCTGAGGCAAAGACAGGTGTAGAGATGGAAGCAATAGTGGGAGTATCTATTGCACTAAATACCATATGGGATATGGTGAAATATCTGGAAAAGGATGAAGATGGGCAATATCCTCATACAAGGATAGAAGCCATCCAGGTAACTTTAAAAAAGAAAGGAGATTGAGGTGAAATATATTTTGTTTTTGCTTATTTTTTTGCTTATAGTCTGTAACTGCTTTGCAGAAGAAGAAATAGGATATGTTACAGATTCCTTTAAGGTAACTCTCAGAGCAGGCCCGGGGATAGACTACAGGATAATTGCCCTTCTTTCTTCTGGAGAGCCCGTAAGGATCATTTCTCAGAATGGAAATTGGACAAAGGTAGTTCCCTTAGATCCACGGCATAAAAACATGGAGGGATGGATGCTTACCAGGTTTATTATGAAAAGAAGGCCTTATAAGAGCATAGTTGAATCACTTAAAAAGGAAAATATTGGCCTAAAAAAAGAGGTATCACAGTTAAAGAATCAATTAAATGAAATGACAAAAAATAATGAGGAACTAACAAAAAAGTTGGAAGAGATTTCTCAAAAATATGAGGACATAAAGACCAAATATGAGGTTCTAAAAAGGGATTCCTCAGATTTTTTAAATTTGAAGAAAAGGTTTGGAGAAACGAAAAAAGAGCTTGAAAGATTAAAGGAAATGGCTATGAAATTGAGGAAGGAAAATGAGTTTTTGAAGAAGACACATGCCCATAAGTATCTCTTGACAGGTGCATTTATCCTGTTTTCTGGAATAATACTTGGCCTCATTCTTGGAAGAAGGAAGAGAAGATCTATTTATTATAGTTGACATGTAGCTATTATGTAGCTAAGCTTTATTTAAAAAATCAGAAAGGGTAGGATATGCCAAAGAAGAAAAAGGAAAGGGCAGTAAAGATAGAAGAAATAAGTGCACCTAAGCATAAGGTAAAGTTTGAGGTATATGGAGAAGAGATGGTAGAAAAGCTTGTAAAGCAGAGTGGGAATTGCGGAAGAGTATATCTTCCTCCTGATTGGGTAGGAAAGAGAGTAAAGATAATCAGGATAGACTGAGATGATTCAGGGTCTTAAGATAAGAAAGATAAGACCTGAGGATGCAATCCATTTAGAAAGGATACAAGCACTTATTACAAAGGCACCATGCAAGACAGACTTTAAAAGGATTATTCAGGAACAGCTAAAGGAGGATAAGGATGTAAGCCTTGTTGCAGAAATAGATGGGAAAGTAGTGGGCTATATGATAAGCTACATGATCTATGCAGGATTTGGGATAGAAAAGAGTGCATGGATTGCCATATTTGGAATAGATCCAAAGTTTATGGGACAGGGAATAGGAAAGAGGCTGGCAGAAGAGACATTTAAGATATATCAGAAAAGGGGAATAAAAGATATCTATACTTCTGTGCGCTGGGATTCTGTTGATCTTATCTCCTTTTTTAAAACACTCGGCTTTGATAGAAGTGAATTTATAAATTTGAGAAAAGAACTTTAGCCTGCTACCTTCCTCCTTTGCACTATTCTTTGCTCCTCAGGAATAGGTGGTGGAATAGGTTCTCCTATAAGCTTCTTTACTGCCCTAAACTTGGGTGGACATACCTCATAGCATGTCCCACACTTTATGCATTTGTCCTGATCAATTATATGGATCTTGTTCTTATCCCCATCTATTGCCTTTGCAGGACACCTTCTTCTACATGTCCCGCATGCCTGGCATTTCTCAGGATCAATATAGTAAGATGGAATATTTGTAAGTAGATTTTCTATCTCTTCCTTTGTGTAAAGGCTTTCATACTCCTCTATATTATCCAGCATCTTTAAGAGCTTTTCTTTCATGGACGACTTTATATAAGGGATAAGCCCAATAACATCCCGAAACTTCTTCTTCAATTCCTCCTTTCCTATTCCCTCAGCCTCACCAATAGGCCCTATTTCCCTTATTTTCTTTGTGAAATCTGTTACAACCCTTGCAAATCTTATTCCTTCAGCAGATGACATGAATTCTATCATCAGCCTTTCGGGATTTATTCCCAGAAATTCCATAATCCTTTTGCATAAAGAGACCATATTCAGGGCATGGATATTTCCCTGAGTAGTATAATTGCATTCTCCTATACGGCATCCAATTATAAACACACCATCTGCTCCATTGTAAAATGCACGCAGAATAAATCCCAAATCAACCCTTCCACTGCACATAACCCTTATAAGCCTTATATCTGGTGGATACTGTAGTCTGGAAACTCCAGCCAAATCAGCAGCTCCATACCCTCACCAGAAGCATACAAAACCTAATATCTTTGGACTAAACTTTTCTGCTACCATCTTATTTTCCTCCTGCTGCTACTTTCTTCTCTTCCTCTACTGCTTCTTCTAAAAGAAGACTATCTATCTCACGTATTATCTCTTCATCAGTGTAGTGCTTTAGCTGTATTGCACCTGTTGGACATTTTGCATTGCAGAGTCCATCTCCCTTACAAAGGACTGGATTTACCTGTGCCTTCTTTGCTCCTTTTATTGTAACAAGTTGTATTGCGCCATATGCACATGCCTCAACACATGCACCACATCCCATACACTTATCTACATCCACTTCTGCAACAGATCCTGATGCAGTAACAACATCCTGTGAAAGAAGTGTCAGGACACGGCCTGCAGCTCCATGTGCCTGATTTATTACCTCGTTTATATGCTTTGGATAATGTGCTGTTCCACAAAGATATACTCCCTCTGTTGCAAAATCTACTGGCCTTAGCTTTACATGAGCCTCTTTAAAGAATCCATCCTCATTTAATGGAACCTTATATAGAAGTGCTATCTTTTCCGCATCCTTTGAAGGAATAGCAGCAGCTGAAAGGATAAGGAGATCAGTATCTATTTCCAGATCCATATCCAGGATAGGATCTTTTACAGTAACCTTTATTACTCCACCCTCTTCCCTTACCTGTGGGACATTTTCTGGTGGTTCATACCTGATAAATCTTACCTCCTTATCTGCTGCCTCCCTATAGAAATCCTCCTTGAATCCATATGTCCTCATGTCTCTAAATAGGATATAGATATCCATATCTGGATTTATCTCTTTTAGCTTGAGTGCATTCTTTATTGCATGGCTACAGCAGACCCTGCTACAGTAGTTTCTCTCCTCATTTCTACATCCAACACACTGGATCATAACAACTGTCTGTGCATTGGTTACCTTTTCATCCTTCTTTGCAATAAGCTCTTCAAGTTCTAACTGCGTCAATACATTCTCATTTTCTCCATAGAGATACTCCTTTGGCTTATATTCTTCAGAACCAATGGCAATTACGGCAGCACCATGCTTTATCTCTACTGCGCCTCTATCTGTATTTGCCTTTGTAACAAAGTTTCCAACATATCCACTTACCTCAGTTATCTCAGCACCTGTATATACATGAATCAGTGGATGCTTATATACCTTTTGTATAAGATCTTTTAAGAACTTCTGAACATCTAAGCCTTCAAGTGTATAGTGGAGTCTTCTTGCAATACCACCAAGTTCCTTTTCCTTCTCTAATAGATATACCTCATGTCCCTGATTTGCTATGGAAAGTGCACATGTCATTCCTGCAATTCCACCACCTATAACCAGTGCCCTTTTGTCTACAGGAAGTTCAAACTCCTTTAAAGGTTCAAGTGCTGCTACCCTTGCAACTGCCTTTCTTACAATGTCCTTTGCCTTCTGAGTTGCTGCCTCCTTTTCCTGAGAATGGACCCATGAACAGTGTTCCCTTATGTTTGTCATCTCAAGGAGATACTGATTTAGCCCTGCCTCTTTTAGTGTTTCCATAAAGAGTGGTTCCAGTGTCCTTGGACTACATGCAGCAACAACAACGCGATTTAGATTCTTTTCCTTTATCATATCAGTAATTTCCTTAGCAGAATTAGTTGTACAGGAAAAAAGCTGCTCCTGTGCATGTACAACATATGGTAGTGTCTTTACATATTCGACAACCTCAGGCACGTTTACAACTCTACCTATATTTGCACCACAATGGCAGACAAATACACCAATCCTCGGCTCTTTTCCCTTCACATCTATCTCTTCTGGATACTTCTTTTCTTCTACAAGCTTTCCACGCCTATAATTTAAGAGTTCACCACACTTTGCACTTGCCGCACTTGCACCAAATACAGACTCTGGAATATCTATTGGCCCCTGAAATGCACCTGTTACAAATACCCCTTTTTTGCTTGTCTCTACTGGATTTTCCAGATTGGTCTTACAGAATCCATGAGATTCAAGCTCTATACCGAACTTTTCCGCAAGCTCCTTTGCATCCTTTGGTGGACAAAGACCTACAGAAAGGACAACCATGTCAAACTCTTCTTCCTTTACTCCTTCTGTAGGTGTGGAATATCTTATTGTCACATTATTTGTTTCTGGAATCTCTCTTCCAGCAGATACATAGCTCCTGATAAATCTTACCTTTGGAAGACTGTTTGCCCTTTCAAAGTATCTTTCAAAGTCCTTCCCATAGGCACGTATATCATTGTGAAATACAGTTATATCTAAGTCGGGATCATGTTCCTTAGCAAGAAGGACATGCTTTTGTGTATATGTACAGCATACTGCCGAACAATAGCTATTTCCTCCTTCAAGGACCTGCCTTGAACCAACACATTGTATCCATGCAATCCTCTTTGGATGCTTTCCATCAGATGGCCTTATTATCTCACCCCCTGATGGTCCTGTAGAGGAAAGATATCTTTCAAAGTCAAGGCTTGTAATCACATTCTTAAATCTTCCATACCCAAAGTCTCCTCTGACTTTTGGATCAAATATCTCAAATCCTGTAGAAAGGACTATTGCTCCAACATTAAGCTCTATCCTTTCTGGCCTCTGGGTAAGATCTATTGCATTGTTATCACATACAGACTCACATATACGACATTTATCTTCTTTCAGAAAAAGGCATTCCTCATCTATATAGGTAATAAGGGGGACAGCCAAAGAGAAATATATATGAGCAGCCTTGCTAAAGCAAAGCCCCTGATTATAAGGGTCAGGGACTAATACAGGACAATATTCCATGCAGGTTGTGCATCCTGTGCAGTTTTCCTCTACTATGTATCTTGGCCTCTTAATAAGTGTGACCTTGAAATCTCCAGCTTCTCCTTCGACCTCCTTTACATCTGTATATGTGAGGATTTCTATATTTGGATGACGGTCGGCCTCGACCATCTTGGGTGCAAGTATTCAGGTAGAGCATTCATTGGTGGGGAATGTCTTGTCCAGTTGTGCCATCTTTCCACCAATGGATGGTGCCTTTTCTACCAAATATACCTTAAATCCAGATGATGCCAGATCCAAGGCAGCCTGTATTCCACTTATTCCTCCTCCAACAATTAATACATCCCCTTGTTCCCTTCTTAGATCTTCAAATATCTTCCTCTCTTCCACCTTTATTACCCCCATTTTTAGATTACTTCTTGTAAAATCTCTGTTATATCCTTTATTTCTAAGGCTTCTGCTCTTGGATCTTCTGCTGTCTTTTTGCTGTCCTCAAGCATAGTAATGCAATATGGGCAGGCAGTTGCAAGGACTTCTGCACCTACATCAAGCGCCTGCTGTATCCTGATTTCAGAAAATCTTTCTCCTTTTAGGGTCTCCATCCATACCCTTCCACCGCCTCCACCACAGCAGAGGCTATCCTCTCTGCTATCTGGAAGCTCAATAAGCTCAAGTCCAGGAATACTTTTTAGGATCTCTCTTGGTTCATCATATATACCATTGTGTCTTCCAAGATAGCATGGATCATGATATGCAACCTTCTTTGGATACTCATTCTTTATCTTTAGCTTCCCATCTTTTATAAGATTAAAGAGAAATTGGGTCATATGGGTAATTTCAAAGTTCACACTAAAATATTCTGGATATTCATTCTTGAATGTATGATAGCAATGAGGAGATGAGACCAGGATTCTTCTTACCCCAGCATCAATAAATGCCTTTATATTCTCTTTTGCAAGCTGTTTAAATAGCTCTTCATCTCCTGTTTTCCTTATGCTTTCTCCACAGCAGTTTTCCTTTTCCCCAAGTATTCCATATTCTAAACCCGACATATTCAGGATCTTTGCAGTAGCCTTTGCAACCTTCTTCATCCTTGGATCATAACAGAGGTAGCATCCTGGAAAATAGAGAATCTCCTTTTCTTCATCGAATTCTGGAACATTTAGCCCCTTTGCCCAATCTGTCCTCTTCTTCCTTTCTTCACTTAAGGGATTCCCTTCTGCAACAAGGCTTGCATTTGCTGTCTTTACAGGCTTCACATGTTCTGGAAATACACCATATTCGTTTGCTATCTTTCTAAGAGACACAGTAAGATCTATCAATTTTACCCCCCGTGGGCACCTGTAATGACATCTTCCACAAGTAGTACAACGCCATATATCCTCTGTCTCTATCTCTGTCATTCCAAAGCATGCCTGCCTTACTACCTTCCTCATGCTAAACTTTATTACTCTGTTCCAGGGGCATAAACTATCACATGTCCCACACTGATAACAGTATTTAAATACATCTCCACCACTTAATTTTATTACCTCTACAATCTCTTTATATTCAGCTACATTTTCTGCCATCATCCTGCTCCTTTATGGATTATGGAGTTTGCTCTTTTTTAACAAGTCTTTCAAATGTTTCTAATACCTTATCTGGCCCAAATGTTTTTATCAAATGTTCTAATCCCATATCCAGCTCATCCCACTCTCTTTCTTCCTCTACTTCTTCTTCCCTTTCCTCATATGTAAGTGCATCATTTATACAAACCTGCACACACATTGGTTCTTCCAGAGGGGGTTCACTTTCACAGGAATCACATTTTAGAGGAAGTTTGGAATCTGGATCCTGAAATAGCTCCCTTGATGGGCAATCAACTGCTCCACAAAATAGACATTCATCATATTCCTTACCATCAATTATGTATTTATTTCTGGCCAGACATTCTGCAGGTGCCTGTGGACCACCAAGGACAGGAACGAATAAATTTCTATATGGATCCCAGTGGACAAAGATCCTTGATCTCCCAGGATTAATAATGGAGAATTTATCTGTTGAATGATATCCAGAACATATTGCCTCACATGCCCTGCAGCCATTACATTCATCAGCGTTAATTATTATCTGTTTTACTATCTTCTTTTTTTTCTCAGCCACCTTATTCCTCCTCTTCTTCTGGTTTTAAAATTCCTCTCTTTATAAAGTCTTCAGCCACATAATCTAAATTGAGATTCTTTAATGTCTTTATTGTAGGAATGCCTTCCTTGTTCCATCCTCTATATTTATAATATGTATCCAGAAGTTTCTCTTCATATTCAGGAAATCTCTTTTTCCAGTGATCTTCTGGTGGCTTTTCATCCTTCCTCCTCATTCCTCTCCTTACATTTATTGCCCTAACCAGGGTTCTCACCCTTGTCGCTGTTGTCCATAGTTCATCTTCATCTATCTCCAAGCCTGTTGCCGCAGAAATTATCTCAGGATAATTGTGTATATGATAAGGAGGCTTGATTGGAAAAGAAGAAAGTCCTGCACATACCCCTGTGCAGTCATCTATATAGTGCATGATCTCCTGCCATTCTACAAGCTCACAGCAGAGATCTGGTGGTGGATAAAATGGAAATACCTTTCCTTCATCTCCCCACTCTAAGATGAATCTCTTAAATCTTTCTTCTTTCCCTTTTGGAACATGTGGCCAATCCTTTACAAATTCTTCCCTCACTTCTTTTGGAAGAGGTGCCTGTGGAATCTGACCTTCAATCTGAGTAATATTCCCTTTTTCACCAGTTGCATACATAAGGAAGTATATAGGATTGAGCATACCAAGCTTAATAACCATCTGCTCATGCTTCTTTGTGGTATTATGATCAAACTTTTCTGCACCTTTTCCAATCCTTCTTGCTGCCCAATATACTCCATCAGCAAGAATATCTCCAATCCCTTCCCTTCTTACAATCTTTTCAAGAAGATAATAGAATCTTTCTTCATTATTCTTTGGAAATCCAGGAAGATCCTTATCTGTTAATATTCCATTCTCATATAGCTCTACGGCAAATGCCATAACCTGTGGAGTAGTAAACCCATCTAATCCATATTCCTGAGCCTTTCCTGCTATATCAAAATTAAATTCCAGACTATCTGATTCAGCAGCCATGAGATACGTGAGCTTTGAAAAGCACTTCATTAAGTATCTATGTGTTGTAAGACCATCATGCCTGATTATTGCACCACATTCAACTGGGCAATTATAACAGCTTACATATCTTTCTATACGCCTTCTTTGTGTCTCAGCCCATTTCTTTTCAATCTCCTCTGTCCAGAAGTCCTTTCTTCTGTATCTTGCATGCCCCCAGGCAAAGCTTGTTGTATGCCATCTTTCATCAAAGAGTTTCATCTCTTGAGGAGAACCGATATATGCAAGGATACCAGGAATACCTGGAAGAGGATTCTGGAGTCTGTATTGGATATACTTTAAAAGTTCAAAATATAATTCTTTCATCCTTTCAGGTTTTGCCTGAGGAACATCCTTTGTTCCACGAACAGCTATTGCCTTTAGGTTCTTAGATCCCATTACAGCCCCGAGTCCTAAACGGCTTGCACTATTCCTTCCATGCTCTAAGGAGGCAAAGAATACCCTATTTTCTCCTGCAAGTCCTATAGCCATCACCTGGACCTTAGAGTCTTTCATCTCTTGTCTGATCAGGTATGAAGTTTCATAGGTCCCCTTTCCTTTAAGATGCTTCGCATCTCTGATTTCTACTTTATCATTATTAATCCAGAGATATACCAGTTCAGGGGCCTTTCCTTTTAGGATTATTCTGTCATAACCTGCATATTTTAATTCGGGCGCCCAGAAACCACCCATCATAGAAAATCCAAGCAGCTTTGTCTGAGGAGAATAGGAGGTAACAATTGTCCTGTTCGCTCCGTGAGCCATGGTTCCATCTAAAAGACCAGCAGCAAATATGAGCAGGTTATCTGGATCGAATGGATCAGCATCTGCAGGAACCCTGCTCCACATTGTATATGCATTCAGCCCCAAGCCTCCCAGGTAAAGTTCAGTCAATTTTGGATCTCTTTCTACTTTTTCAATATTTCCTGTAGAAAGATCTATTTCTAAATCATAACCTGTTTCTCCGTATCTCATAGCCTTCCCCTTTTTTTTATTTCTTTTTAAGAGCGATCACATCATAGCTATATTGTAATTACATGTCAAGAGGAATTAAGAAGAACTTAGACTCGGTTAATAGTATTTTTTAGATATTATTTTCCTCAGGCAGCCGCCTCCTGAAAGAATCAAAATCAAAATTTTATGATTTGGTTCTCCTGGGATTTAGAAGCATATTAAATAACTTTATATATTCTTCTGCTGTATCTTCCCAAAGAAATCTTTTATCCATTGCATTTAGCATCATCCTTTTCCACTTTGCCTTATCATAATAAGTAGTTATAGCTCTCTCAATTGCTTTTATCATTTCATTAGAGTCTGGATCATAAAACTTAAATCCTGTCTCTGGATATCCCTCTTCTGGATCTGTTACAGTATCATTTAATCCTCCTGTTGCCCTAACAATAGGTATAGTTCCATATCTCATTGCATACATCTGCATAGAACCACAAGGTTCAAATATATATGGCATAAGGATCATATCAGATCCTGCAATAACTTTATGTAAAAGAGGATGGCTTTTTTGGAAGAAAACAAATAGTCTTTTTGGATAAAATTCCTTTAGATGCATAAGAAGGTTTTCTATAATTGGATCTCCTGTTCCATATACAACCATAATAGGCCCCATCTGGCATATTTTAGAAAATGCCTCTATAACCAAGGGAAATCCCTTATCTTCTTCCAGATCTGATATCATTGCTATTATTGGCCTATCAATTGCATCTTCTTTTGAAATTCCAATTTCAGATATAAGGTCTTCTTTACATATCCTCTTTTTATCCAAGTCCTTTTTTGAATACCTCTTCTTTATAAAGATATCCTTTTCTGGATCCCAATTCTCATAATCTACCCCATTTAGTATTCCATAGATCTTGTGGCTCATCTTCCTCATAAGCTCATCAATCCCTGCTCCATACTGGGGTGTCTGAATTTCTTTTGCATATGTAGGGCTAATAGTAACTATTGCATCAGAATAGATTACTCCAACCTTAAGAAGGCTTATGCTTTCATAAAATTCAAGCTGATCTATCTCCTCTTTACTAAATCCAAGCTCATATCCCTTGTCCAGATCAAAAAAGCCATGCCTCATCTCTGGTATAAGAAAAATTCCACAGGATATCCTTATCTTTCTCTGTCTTATATATGGCATAAGAAGTGCTGTATGCCAGTTATGTGAAATAAGAATCTCATAGGAAGAAAGAAAATCTGAGATAAGGCATAGGGAATTGCAAAAAAAAACAGAATCCTTTTCCTCATCTTTTTGATCCGTTAATACAACATATGAATCTAAGCCATAAAACTTTGTCTTAAATATTCTTATTTCACCTTCTTCTAAAAGAATAGAGGGTGCCATTTT
>JALVZP010000015.1:0-4824 GCA_027037575.1 Desulfobacterales bacterium
ATCATACATTTGAAGATCTATATGGCTGCACACATGGAAAATATGGATTGATGGATTTCTTTTCCTGGAGAAATATGCATGACATATATGCCTACACGAATCTTTATCCAGCAAAAGGGACAAGAGTGCTTTTTGGAATCCACTCTTTCTTCTTAGATGATACACATGATGCTTGGTATAATTGCTATAAGAAGGTTCAGAGATGGGACAGAACTGGAAATGCAGACTCATTTGTAGGAAATGAGCTTGATTTTCTTGTCCAATATCATCTTAGGACAGCATACTCTCTTTTGAATAGTTTCATAGTAAATCTATTTTACGGTCATTTCTTTGCTGGCTCTTATGTAGAGGACACTGGAAGAAGCTCAGATGCAGATTATTTTTATGCACAGGTAGAATATAGGTTTTAATCTTTATTTCCCTGTCTTATTTGATAAAGGCCAGCTTTATTATCAAATAGTGCTTGCATTCAAGATTAGGGGATGTTAAATTTAATTAAGTTAAAATGAAAAAATTGGAGAAAAAGAAGGGGATAAAATGCCTTTTAGTGTTAATCTGATTAGATTGCTGGACAAAGTAGAATCGCCTCTAAAAGAGGTGCTAATAGAAATCCTTAAGGAGATAGAAGAACAGAGAAACCAGTGGGAGGAAAGTGTTACGAGGACAGAGTTTAATGAACTGAAAAATATTGTGGCAGAACTTGCAGAAGCACAGAAGGAAACGGAGCAGAGGATAAAAGAACTTACAGAGGCACAGAGAAGGAGTGAAGAGAGGATAACGAGACTTGAGGAGGCAGTAGCTGAGCTTACTGAGGCACAGAAAAAAACAGAACAGAGGCTAAATGAGCTTGCAGAAGCACAGAAAAAAACAGAAGAGGAGCTTAGGAAACTCATAATGGCACACAGAAGAACTAGGGAAGAGCTTGGAGGTCTTTCTCATACAATAGGATATATCCTTGAGGATAAGGCATTCGAGACCTTGCCATTTCTCCTAAAGAAAGAATATGGAATAGAAACAGAGGAGCTTAAGAGAGACTTTGTTGAGATTTCTCCTAACAGGTTTGAAGAAATAAATATAATTGGTCAAGGAAGTAAGAACGGTAAAAAGATATGGATACTTGGGGAATGTAAAGCCCAAGTAAAGAAAAGGGATGTGGATAGCTTTCTTAAAAAAATCTCTCGTATAGAACATATCTTCCCTGGTGAAAAGCTCATCATTTTAGTTACTTATCAGACATCACCTCAGGTAAGGGAGTATGTAAAAGAGAAAGGGCTTAAACTTTACTTTTCCTATGAACTAAGACGTGGATGATGGAGGTAAGCAAATCAAAATTGGCTATTATTTTTGCTCTAATATTTTTATTATTTCTTTCAAAATTATACCCTGCCCAACAAAGGATATTAGAATGTGAAGTAATTGAAGTTTCCCGCAGTTACAAAAGTTCAATCCCAGATTTAAAAGGAATAAACTTTATTCTAATCCATCATGCAAGAAATTTAGAAAGGTCAGTCTTTTCAAAATTGCTAAAAAGCAACAATGGAAGACAGGTAATCTTTTATTTCAAAGGCAAAAAACTGAATGGCATCCTATTTAGGCTTTCTAATTGTTTTGGAAGAGGCCTTTTGCTTTATAAAGGAAGGATAAATATCAAAAGCCATGATCTTATTAAGCTTGTTCTGCCTTAAAGTTGGAAAATAATCCTCTTTTCTTTTTTTTCTTTATGCCATACTTTTTCCTTATTGATGCAGGAATTACTGTCTGCCTTTTTTTCAGAAAAATAGCCTATTTAATTACTTTGACAAATAGCCGTAAATATCTTGGCAAGCTTGTTACATAGTGATACTATTTCACAAACAAGAAAAGGAGCCTGATATGGCAGTAATGTTAGAAATAAAGTTAAAGAATGAGCTATTTGATGCAGAAGGAGAAAGCATAAAGAGAAAAAGCAGGGACTATTTTGGGTTTGATGTAGAAAGGATCAGGGTAATAAGGGTCATTACCATAGATAAGGAGCTTTCAGAAGAGCAGCTAAGAAGAATAAAAGATGAGATATTTACAAATCCAGTTACTGAAATCTCATCCTTTTCTCCCATAGCGAAGGACTTTGATTGGCTCATATGGGTTGGATATAAGCCAGGAGTAAAGGATAGTGCAGGTGAGACAGCAATGGAGGCAATAGAGGATCTTCTGAATGTAAAATTTGGCTCAGGAGAAGCAGTATATACATCCAAGATATATGAGATAAAGGGAAGACTTAGCAGGGATCAGGTAGAAAGAATAGCAAGAGAGCTTCTTGCAAATGAGCTTATACAGCAGTGGAAGATATTTTCAAGAAAGGAATGGGATCCAGGAAAGGGAATAGGAATCATTATTCCAAAGGTCATATTGAGGCATGAACCTGAGGTAAAGGTATTTGAGATAAAGACAGATGATGATCTTAAAAGAATCTCTTATGAAAGGAATCTTGCCTTAAATGAAAAGGATATTCCAATAATCAGGGAATATTTCAGCAGGAAGGATGTCTTGGAAGAAAGAAGAAAGATTGGCCTTTCTCTTCCAACAGATGTGGAGCTGGAATATATAGCTCAGGCAAGAAGTGATCATTGTAATCACAACACATTTAAAGGTCTTTTTAGATACAAAGATCTTCTTACAGGTGAGCAGTTTGTAATAGACAACCTGTTTGACAAATGCATAAAGGAGCCCACACTTCGGATAAAAGAAAAGAAGGATTGGGTTCTTTCTGTTCTCTGGGATAATGCAGGTGTTGGAAGATTTGATGAAAACTATTGCTATGTAATAAAAGGAGAAACCCACAATAGCCCATCCAATATGGAGGCATATGGTGGTGCACTTACAGGGATAGTAGGGGTATACAGGGATCCAATGGGAACAGGAAAGGGTGCAAAGGTAGTATGTGGGGGATATGCATTCTGTGTTGGGCCAAGAGACTATAAGGGAGATCTTAAACCATATCTTCATCCAAAAAGGCTATTAGATGGTGTGATTGAAGGAGTAAGGGATGGAGGAAATAAAAGTGGTGTTCCAACAGTATATGGTCTTCTTCTCTTTGATGAAAGCTATATTGGAAAATGCTTAGTATTTGTTGTTGCTGCTGGGATTATGCCAATAAAGATAAAAGGAGAGCCTTCATACCTAAAGACTACTCAGAAAGGTGATCTGATTGTAATGTCAGGAGGAAGGGTTGGAAAGGATGGGATTCATGGGGTCACTGCAGCATCTGAGGAATATAGTGAGCATACTCCAGCAACACATGTCCAGATAGGAGATCCATATACACAAAAGAAGCTTCATGACTTTTTGATTGAGGCAAGGGATGAAGGATTTATCTCTTTTATTACTGACTGTGGTGGAGGAGGACTCTCGTCTGCTATTGGAGAAAGCGCAAGATTTAGTAATGGATGCAGGGTTGACTTGGGTAAGGTTCCTCTAAAATATGAAGGACTTGATCCTTGGGAAATATGGATATCAGAGTCTCAGGAAAGGATGATTATTGCAGTAAAGCCAGAGAATATAAAGAGGTTTATGGAGCTTTCCAAAAAACATGCTGTAGAAAGCACAGTAATAGGAGAATATGATGATTCTGGTTATCTAAAGCTCTACTATAAAGGAAGACCATGTGCATACATCAGGATGGATTTTTTGCAGAGGGAGTTTCCACAATGGGAATTTGATGCTGAATGGATACCTCCAGATCTAAGGCTATTTGAACCTGTTATAGATGAGCCAAGAGATCATGGAAAGCTGCTTAAAGAGATCCTTTCAAGACCAAATATATGTGAGAGAAACTGGATAATAAGGCAGTATGATCATGAGGTTCAGGGAGGAAGTGTTATAAAGCCACTTGCTGGAAAGAATAGGGATGTCCCATCTGATGCAGCAGTAATCAGACCAGTATTGGAAAGAGATAGGGGATTTGCAATAACCCAATCACTCAATCCATTCTATTCCCTCATAGACACATATCATATGGTTCAGGTTACAGTAGATGAGGCAGTAAGAAGGCTTATTTCTGTTGGGGCAGATCCTACACATATTGCCGGTGTAGACAATTTCTGTTGGCCAAACATACAGTATGATCCAGAAAAAAATCCTGATGGAAAATATAAAGCTGCCCAGCTTGTAAGGGCATGTTTGGGACTAAGGGATATATGCTTGGGATATGAGATTCCACTTCTTTCTGGAAAGGATAGCATGTATATAGATGGAAACTTGGAAGGGCCATTTGGAGAAAAGAGAAAGGTGTCCGGTCTTCCTGCTATGATGTTTACTGCATGCAGTGTAATAGATGATATAAGAAAGTGTGTAACAATGGATGCAAAAAAGACAGGTGATTTGGTCTATATACTTGGAATAACAAGAGATGAGCTTGGAGCAAGCGAATTTTATCAGATGTTCGGATATGTTGGAAAGAATGTTCCAAAGGTAGATATAGAAGAATTCTGGAAATACTATCTTATACTTAGTAAGGCAATAGATATGGGACTTGTCTCCTCATGTCATGCAGTTGGAAGAGGAGGACTTTCTGTTCATCTTTGTCTTGTCTCTATGGCAGGTGAGCTTGGAATGGAGATAGATCTGAGTAAGGTTCCAAAAGAGGATGGTCTTTCTATGAGTAAGATACTCTATTCAGAGTCAGCAGGAAGATTTATTATAACCGTATCTCCTGATAAGAAAGAGGAATTTGAAAGGCTATTTTCAGGCATATCCCAACTTTCATGTGTTGGAAGAATAACAGATAGGAGATTCAGGATATCCTTTTCTGATGATCCCATAATAGATGAAGATATCATGGAGCTAAAG
>JALVZP010000015.1:4834-5339 GCA_027037575.1 Desulfobacterales bacterium
ACCAAAAGGTGTCCCTATTCAGCCAATCTTTGCAAAGGATGTGGATGGAAGGGTTGAGATATTTCCTGAATATAAGGATGGTCTTAAGGACTTAGAAGGATTTTCCCATATTATTCTCATCTATTATTTTCATAAGGCAAAAGAGGCAAAGCTTATTGTAAAGCCATTTCTTGATCCTGAACCAAGAGGTGTATTTGCTACAAGGGCACCTTCAAGACCAAATCCCATAGGGATATCTGTAGTGAGGCTTCTAAGAATTGAGTCTAATATCCTATATGTATCAGAGCTTGACATAATAGATAACACTCCACTTTTGGACATAAAGCCATATGTCCCAAAGTTTGATGTAAAAAAGAGAGCAAGGGCAGGATGGCTTGAAAAAAGAACAGAAAGGCCAATCAGATCTACAGATGATGGAAGATTTTATAAATAAAATAAAAGGAGGTATGTCATGAAGCCAATAGAGATTACAAAGGATATCTATTGGGTGGGGGCAATTGATTGG
>JALVZP010000016.1:0-2597 GCA_027037575.1 Desulfobacterales bacterium
AAAGTATTTCATCCAGCTCCACCTCTCCACAGATACTTCTAAGTGTAGTTTGAGCAAGTTGTGAAGTGGCGAAGAGATAATCCTCTACCTCTACCACGGCCTTTACTGGATCAACAACCCTAAAATATACAACTGCATTTACCTTTATGGAGACATTATCTTTTGTTATTACATCCTGTGATGGGACATCCATTGTTACAAGCCTGAGACTTACCTTTACCATCTTATCAATTATCGGAATCAGTATGATAACACCTGGACCTTTTGTCTTTATTACCCTTCCAAGTCTGAAGATTACCCCTCTCTCATATTCATTTAAGACCCTTATTGCTGAACTAAGAAACATGATAATAAATACGGCTATAACAATATAAAACATAAGCCCCTCCTTTTTTATGCTTTATTCCCTTTTTTTACCTTCAATGTCAATCCCTTCATATCGATTACTACAATCTTATCTCCTGGATTTAATTTTTCATCCGATTCTGCATTCCAGTATTCACCGTGCACAAATACAAGGCCTTTCCCATTCTCCCATCTTTCCACAATACCTTCTTCTCCAATAAGGCCTTCTGCTCCTGAAATGGGCTTTCTTCTATGTGCCTTGATTGCAAGGAATGTAATTCCAAGGAAAAATATGCTAAACATTATAACCGTTGGAACAACTAAGTTAAGAGACACATTTACTTCCTGAAACATCATTATTGAACCAAGGAGAAGGGATATTATTCCTCCAATAGTAAGCATCCCATAGCTTGTTATCTTTATCTCCAAAATAAAAAGTATAATACCAAGGACTATAAGGAGAAGGCCAGCATAATTTACAGGAAGTGTATGAAATGAATAAAAGGCAAGTATAAGTGAGATAGTTCCTAAGACACCAGGAAGTATTGCACCTGGATGGGCAAGCTCAAAATAGAGACCAGTAAGTCCTATCATCATAAGTATATATGCAATATTTGGATCACTTATTGTCTCTAATATCCTGTCTCTTAGATTTGGCTTAAAGTAGACAATTTGGATTCCCTTTGTCTTAAGCCTTACCTTTCTTTCTCCTATTAGCTCTACTGTCTTTCCATCTATCTTCTTCAAAAGATCATCCATATCCTCTGCAATCAGGTCTATAACATGTCTTTTTAATGCCTCTTCTGCTGTAATAGATACACTCTCCCTTATTGCCATCTCTATCCACTTTGCATTCCTATTTCTCTGTTTTGCTATTGCCCTTGCATAAGATGCCATATCATTTACTATCTTTTCTTCCATAACCTTATTTATCCTCTTTCCACCAAGCCCTACAGGATGGGCAGCTCCTATATTTGTTCCAGGAGCCATAGCTGCTATATGTGCCGAGATGGTAACTATTGCACCTGCTGATGCTGCTCCTGCACCACTTGGGGCAACATAGGTGATAACAGGGACATAGGAGTTTAGAATTGCCTTTATTATTTGCCTCATAGAGCTTGCAAGCCCACCAGGTGTATCTATCTGGATAATGATAAGTTTTGCATGAATCCTGTTTGCATATCTTATTCCCCTTACAATATATCCTGAGGATCCTGGATTAATAGGGCCTTCCAATTTCAGGAGGATTGCCTTTTTCTCAAAGGTAGCTCCTTTGGAGATGGAAAGAAAGGCAAAAATTATCAGTATGATTAAGCTGCTACTAATCAACCTCCTTATTTTTCTCATTTAGCCCTAATTTCTCCATAATCTTTTTCATATCTTCCCAGACATATTTCTTTTGAGATGGGTTCCTCAAAAGATATGCGGGATGAAATGTGGGCATAACTGGTATATCCTTATAGGAATACCATCTTCCCCTTTGCTGAGTAATCTTGAAATCCCTTCCAATCAGTGCCTGAGCAGCAATTCTTCCTAAGGTACATATCACCTTAGGAGATATGATCCTGAGCTGTGTCTTAAGGAATGGAAGACAGGCCTTTATCTCATCAATTTCTGGGTCCCTGTTTCTTGGAGGCCTGCATTTCACCACATTACATATATAGACATCCCTTCTTTCTAACCCCATTGCCTTTATTATCCTTGTAAGAAGCCTTCCTGCCTCTCCAACAAATGGTCTTCCTTCAATATCTTCTTCCCTTCCAGGTGCCTCTCCAACAAATACAAGCTCTGCATCTGGATTTCCTTCTCCAAATACAATATTTTTCCTGTTTTTATAAAGCTTGCACTTTTTACACCCATCCAGGTATTTTTTTAGTTCATCCAAACTATTTATCTTTTCTAAGAATTTCTCTTCCAAAACCTTCTCCTCTCTTCTTGATGAAATAGGAGGAAGCATTCCTATTTCGTTATATAGCTTAACAGTCCTCTTTATCTCTTTAATCAAATTTAGCATTTCTTCTTTCATTCCATATCTCTTTTACCCTATCCAATATGAGATTTGCCAGATCTTCTTTCTTTATCAATCCTGTATCCTCTATTTTTCCATCCCTTCTTATAATCTTTGCCACATTAGTGTCTACTTCAAATCCTGAATCCTTCTTAGAGACATCATTTGCCACAATCATATCCAGATTCTTTTCCTTAAGCTTTTTAATTGCATTTTCTACAAGATCTTCTGTCTCTGCAGCAAA
>JALVZP010000016.1:2607-5321 GCA_027037575.1 Desulfobacterales bacterium
TCTTATTACCAAATCCTCATCCTTTTTCTTTATCTTAGAGCTGCTTTTTATCTCTGGTCTATAATCTGCCACTGCAGCAGCCTTAATAGCTACATCACAATCTTTCCATTTTTCCATTACCTTTTCCCTCATCTCATTTGCTGTCTCTACCCTATATATCTCAACTCCATCAGGTGGAGAAATACTTGTTGGCCCACTTATAAGGATCACTTTTGCTCCCCTTCTTTTTGCCATCTTTGCCATTGCATATCCCATCTTTCCACTTGATCTATTGCTTATAAATCTTACAGGATCTATTGGTTCCCTTGTTGGACCAGCAGTAACAAGTATCCTTAATCCAGAAAGATCCTTTTCAGTAAGTATATCCTCTATCCTTTCATATATCCTTTCAGTGTCTGGAAGCCTTCCCGCCCCAACTGCTCCACAGGCAAGCTCTCCACTTTCTGGCTCTAATATAAGATATCCCCTTTCTCTTAAGATCCTCAGATTGTTCTGAACAGCAGGATTCATTAGCATCTTTGTATTCATAGAAGGGCAAATGAGAACCTTTGCTGTTGCTGCAACAATCATTGTAGATAGGAAATCATCTGCAATCCCATTTGCAATCTTTCCTATGATATTTGCAGTTGCAGGAGCAATCACAATAAGATCAGTATCCTGTGCCCAAAGTATATGCTCCATTTCCCTTTCCTGCTCAAACATATCCCATATAACCTTATTTCCTGAGAGAAACTCCAAGGTGAGAGGAGATACAAATCTGGTAGCATTTTTTGTCATTCCAACCCTTACATAATATCCATTCCTTACTAATATCCTTACAAGCTCAGGAATCTTATATGCAGCAATTCCTCCACTTATTCCTATGGTTATCTTCTTTCCTTTTGCCATGTTTCTATTAAAACCAAAAAAATCTCTGTTGACAACAAAAATATAAGTATATAAAGCACAAAGACATAGAAAAGCACTGCCTATATCAGGAGAAGATTGTATGAAAAAGGTAGAAATATACGTGGATGGTGCATGTAAAGGAAATCCTGGCCCGGGTGGATATGCAGCAATAATAAAGTGTGGAGATGAGATAAAGGAGATATCTGGATGTGAGCCATATACAACAAACAATAGGATGGAGCTTAGGGCAGCAATAGAGGCATTAAAACAACTAAGAGAGCCTTCTCATGTAATCTTATATACTGACTCTAACTATGTAGTAAAGGGAATGAAAGAGTGGATAAGTAATTGGATAGAGAGAAACTGGCTTACTTCCCAAAAAAAAGAGGTTCTAAATAAGGATCTCTGGATAGAGCTTCTTGAGCTAAGCAGAATCCATAAGATAGAATGGGTATGGATAAAAGGGCACAATAGGCATCCAGAAAATGAAAGGTGTGATAGCCTTGCAAGATCTGCTATAGAGGAATGTGAAAGAAAAGAGGGAATGAAGCTAATAACTAAGGAAAATGTATTTTTATCTCTTAAGGAAAGACCATGGAAAGAAAACTATTTAGCAATGTATTCAAGTCTTTTTCAGGGATTTACAACAGATCCTGATCTTATGTTTATCCCCATAGATGATCATGTTGCTCATAGAGGAGATGGTGTATTTGAGGTAATGAGATGTGTAAATGGAAAAGTGTATAAGCTAAAAGAGCATTTGGAAAGGCTTGAAAGATCTGCAAAGAGAATATCTCTATCCCTTCCTAAGGAATATGGCAGGATAGAAGAGATAATAGAAAAGTTAATAGAGCTAAGCAAAGAGAAGGATCTTATTATCAGGATACTTGTATCAAGAGGACCTGGTAGCTTTAGTGTAAATCCATATGATTGCCCAGAAAGCTATCTTTATGTAAATAGCATAAGGTATAAGTCACCACCTAAGAGATATTATGAAAAAGGGGTAATTCTTGTTACAAGCCATATTCCTATGAAAAGCTCCTTTTTTGCAAATATAAAATCATGCAATTATCTTCCAAATATGCTTATGAGGATGGAAGCAATTCAGGAAGGAGCTGATTTTTCAGTTGCATTAGATGAAGAAGGATACTTAGCAGAAGGTGCAACAGAAAATATAGCAGTTCTTGGAAGAGATGATATATTGAGGTTTCCAAAATTTAAAAAGACACTTGAAGGAATAACAGCAAAACAGGTATTTGAATTTGCAAAAAGGCTTGTAAATGAAGGAATACTAAGGGATGTTACATTTTCTGATATACCAAAAGAAGATGCTTATGAGGCAAAGGAGATCTTTCTTACAGGAACAACAATAGATATAGTCCCTGTAGTAGAGTATGATGGGCATAAAATAGGGGATGGAAAACCTGGCCCTATATTTAAAAGACTCTTAGATATGCTTAGAAAGGATATGAATGAATAATTTTAGGAGATAAACTATGCCTTTTACAAAACTTTCAGCTAAAGGCCGAGTTGTTATCCCAAAAGAAATAAGAAACACACTTGGACTTAAGCCTGGAGACAGGTTCTTTATTCAAATTGATGGAGACATTGTCCTTCTTAAACCTTTAAGGGAAAATGAAATAGAAAGTCTCTTTGGAAAATTCAAAGGAGTGAACCTTCTTTCTGACCTCAGAGAAGAACACCTGCGAGAAAAGTCATGATCCGTTTTGTTCTTGACTCATGGGCATTTCTTGCATTTCTTCAGGGAGAACCTGAAGGAGAGGTCATAAAGAATCTTTTTAACTGGCAAAAAGCAGACAAGGACT
>JALVZP010000017.1 GCA_027037575.1 Desulfobacterales bacterium
TAAGTATGCTGAGTATAGCTAAGGAAAGAGGGATAAGTGTAGTTAGAGCTCTCTCAGAAGATCTCCCTTTCTCAGATTCCTCTATTGATTTTCTCCTGATGAATACTGTCCTTTGCTATGTAAATGATCCAACCAGGTCTATAAAAGAGGCAAAAAGGGTATTGAAACTACATGGAAGACTCATTATTGGCATGATTGATGGAGATTCTTTCCTTGGAAGGCTCTATAGATCCAAGGATAGCGTGTTTTACAAAGATGCAACATTTTATCCTGTATCTGACATTCTTTCCTGGCTTAAGGCACTTAGTTTTGGAGATATAAAGATATTTCAGACTATGTTTAGGAAACCTTCTGATATAAAAGGAATAGAGCCTGTAAAGGAAGGATATGGAAAAGGAGGATTTGTAGTAATTTCTTCAAAGAGGATGTTATGAGGTTTTCAGAAATAATTGGTCAGGAGAGGGCAAAGAGTATCCTTTTAGGATCAATAAAGGCAAATAGGATACCCCATTCCATGCTATTTTCAGGCATTTCTGGGACAGGGAAAAAGAGCATAGCAAAGGCACTTGCAATGCTACTCAATTGCCTTGATCCTAAGGGAGAAGAAAGTTGTGGTGTCTGCAAGTATTGCAAACAGCTACTAAGTGGAAACTTCCCTGACTTTATTATAATAAGCAATAAGACAAAGTTATCTAAGATATCCATAGACCAGATAAGGGAAGTGTATAAAAGGGTAAGCTTTTCTCCTTATGCAAAATATAGGGTTATTGTAATTGATCAGGCAGAAAATATGACTGAAGAAGCAGCAAACTCATTTTTAAAGCTCTTAGAAGAGCCACCAGATAGGAATATATTTATCCTTAATGTAAAAGAGCCAATGGATCTTCTTCCTACTATTGTGTCCAGGTGTCAGAATATAAAATTTTATCCTATTCCATCTGATAAGATAGCTGAATGGCTTGTAAAAAATAAATCCTTAGATAAGGATACTGCTATTTTCCTGGCAAAGATATCTGGTGGAAGTATTGGGAGGGCATTGGAGCTATTGGAATCAGATTATTTAAAGAAAAGGGAGGAATGGATTTCTCTTTTAGTAAAGCTCCCTCTATTTAGTATGAACAGGCTTATCTCGGTCCTGGAGAATCAGCTATTAGAGCAGAAGGAAGACATAATGGATATACTTGCCACATGGGGAAGCTGGCTAAGGGATATCTTGGTAATAAAGGAGACGGATGAAAAAGCTCTTTTGATAAACAGAGATCTGACATATATTGCAGAAAAGATAAAGGGAAGATATGAGACCGAAGAACTCCTAAACGCCATATCTAATATACAAGAAGCAGAGAAGGCCATACAGAAAAACAGAAATGTAGGTCTTGTTCTAAGAAATACCTTGATGAGTCTTTATAAGATGCAGAGAGAAGGGAAATGAATCTAAGGATTGTAATAATAGATGATGATAAATCCCACCTCCTTATTATGAAACATTCCATATTAAAGGAGATGCCTGATGTAGATATAGAGTGTTTTATAGACCCTATTCAGGCACTTAGTTTTATAGAGAAAGAATATCCAGACCTAATCATCACAGATTATCTTATGCCCAAGATAGATGGACTAAGGCTTATAAAAAGACTTAAAGAAGGCAATATAGATGTTCCAGTAATAATGATCACTGCACATGGAGATGAATATATAGCTGCAAATGCAATAAAACTTGGTGCTATGGAATATATTGTAAAATCAGCAAATGCATTTGATCTTCTGCCAAGCATAGTAAAAAGGGTATTAAAGGAAAGGGAATTAAGGGAGAGGCTTGATCAGATTGAAGGAAGACTTCAGGATATAATGGAAAAGACATTCAATTGGATATGGGAAACAGATAAAAAAGGACGTTTTGTATATTCTAATCCTTCTTTAGAAAAGATCTTAGGATACAAAGTGGAAGAGATCTTAGGAAAAAGATACTGGGAATTTTTTCCAGAAGATGAGAGGAAAGATCTTATAAAGAGATTTTCTACTGTAAACAAGAATCATTTTTTTTCTTGTGAGCACAACTTCATTCGTAAAGATGGAAAGAAAATCATTTTAGAGACGAGGATGTTTTCTATAAAAAACAAAAAAGGTGAGATCATAGGATATAGAGGAATAAGCAGGGATATAACAGAAAGATACAATGCAGAGATGGCATTAAAGGAAAGTGAAAAAAGAAAGGAGCTTATTTTGGATGCCTCCTTAGACTGGATAAGATATCTGGACAAAGATATGAGGATTATATGGGTAAATAAGCCTATAAGAGAATATCTAAATATGCCCATTGAAGAGATAAAGGGATCTTTGTGCTATGAGATCCTTTTGGGAAGAAAAAGTCCATGTAAGGAATGTCCACTGATAAGATCCAGAGATACCGGGGAAATAGAAAGAAGCACTATAAAGACCTTACTTAAAGGCAAGGAGACATATTGGGATGTATATTGCGTCCCTTTAAAGAACAATAATGGGGATATAGATTCTTTTGTAGAGGTTGCAAGAAATATAACAGAACAGGTTGAATCAGAAGAGAGAATAAGGAAGCTTACTCATCAGCTTATAATGGCATATGAGCAGGAGAGGAAGCTTCTTTCTATGGAACTTCATGATAGGATTGCCCAAAATCTATCCCTATTGCACATAGAAGTAGATAATGTATCTCAAGAATATAGTCCATCCTTGATGCCAAAGATAGAGAGAATAAAAGATATATTACAGTCCACAATAAGGGATATAAGGAATATTTCCTATGATCTAAGGCCACCAGAGCTGGATCAGTTTGGTTTAGAAAAGGCAATATTTTTTTTGTGTAGAGATATGTCTGAAAGAGCAGGTTTTAAAATAGATTTTTCTTCTGTTGGTATGGAGGAGCTAATTCTTGATTCCAAGGTAGAGATTAATCTATACAGGATCATACAGGAATCGCTTATGAATATTGAAAAACATGCGAAGGCAAAAAATGTGTCGATAAAGATGGTAGCATCTTATCCAAAGCTTATTATAAGGATAGAGGATGATGGAGTAGGATTTGATGTGGAAAAGGAGATATCAGAGTCAGTAAAAAAGAAAAAGCTTGGTCTAATAGGTATGCAGGAAAGGGCAAGACTAATAGGAGGGGATATAAAGATAACTTCTATTAAAGGGAAAGGGACAAAGGTGACTTTGGAGATAATTTATGGAAAGGAAAAAAATTATTATAATTGATGACCATCCTCTTTTAAGGGAAGGGATAAAGTCTGTTATAGAAAAAAACAGGAGATATGAAGTAATAGGAGAGGCAGGAAAGGGAGAGGAAGGTTTTGATTTAGTAAAGAGACTCAAACCTGACATAGCAATAATAGATATATCCCTTCCTGATATGAATGGCATAGATCTTATAAGGAGGATAAGAAGAGAATATCCAAACACAAAGATTATGGTCCTTAGTGTTCATTCCAAGATAGACTACATTGTGGAATCATTCAAGGCAGGTGCACTTGGATACTTGGTAAAGGAAGCGGCTTCCAATTCCCTTATTGATGGCCTTAATACCATATCAGAGGGAGATTATTACTTGGATAGCTCTTTATCAAGAGAGGTGGTAAAGAGATTAATAAATACATCCTCAATAAAGAAGATAGATGATCCTGTCTATAATTCCCTTACCCCAAGGGAACAGGAGATATTAAGGCTTATTGCAGAGGGATTTTCAAACAAAGAGATAGCAGATATGCTCTGTATAAGCCTAAAGACCGTTGAAAATCACAGGTATAACATAATGAACAAGCTTGGACTCCATAGCATAGCAGATATAATAAAGTTTGCAGTAAAAGTAGGCCTTGTAGATGTGGATGTCTGGAAAAGTTAGGAGTAATTCCCACCCAAATAAGTCATATCCTCTATAGATACCTTCCCTTTTTATTTGATAATTAAATAAATGGAGGTGATGTGTATGAAAGCAGGAATAATATTTACAGGAACAGGCCCTATCCTGATCCTTACCACATATGATAGCTTCTCTAATGAGAGGTTTATTGAGAAGATGAAGGCGAAGGGAATAAATAAATTTATAGCAGTAGAGGTGCCAGTAGAGCTGTGTAAGAAAAAGTATGGGAATCATTTTAATGTGATATTAAATGATATAAAGCAGGAAGATGACCTGAGGGTATTAGACTATAATGGCTTTAATGTATTCTACAACTTCCCATTTGATACCTGGGGTGAAGAGTTCAGGTATGAGTCTTATGAAGAATAAAGTGAGGATCTGTTTTGTCTCTTAAGAATGAAGAAAAGGAAGATTGGATTGATGTGATAAAACTTATAAGAAGCATTCAGAAGAAAGAAAAGGAAGTCCCTTGTTTTATGACAGAAAAGAGATTTGGTTGTAAGAAAATGGACTGTAAGTGGAGAAAATACTGCCTTAGAGGTATAAAGAAATAGGCCTCCTTCTTAAGAAAAATTTATTGACAAAGGTAAAGAAATATGTCCTTTTTAAAATAAAATCAAGAAAGGAGGCTTTTTATGGCAGAACAAGAACGTGAAGTAAGGGCATTAATCGCAGTAGATCCCTCTGAGTATTCTAAAAAGGCAGTGATACAGAGTGCCAAATTTGCAAAAAAAACAGGTGTTAAGCTAACCTTGCTACATGTAATAGAAGATACTGTAAGCTATAAGGAGATACCCGATACATGGGTTCATCAGCAAAAGGCGAAGAAGGCACAGGCACTCCTGGATGAGCTAAAGAAGCTGGCAGAAGAACATGGGGCAAAGGACGTAGATACAAAGATAGCTGTAGGGCCTGTAGCTGAAGAGATAGTAAGAATTGCAGAAGAAGAGAATTATGACTATATTGTTGTGGGGACAAGGGGCATGAGTGGCCTTAAGAGGCTTCTTATTGGAAGTGTTGCAGAAAAGGTTGTCCTTCATGCCCACTGTCCTGTAGTTGTAGTAAGATAAAGATGGAGGTCATTGATGGCCAAAAGATTAAAGGATCTTTTAAAATTAGAAGGTGTTGTAGGATGTGCAGCTTGGAGGCCAATGGGGAAGAAGAAAAAGCCAGATATAATAGATGCAATAGGCGAGATGATGCCATATGCAGTGGATATGGCTTCTGCATTCTGTGAATTTGACCTATTTACTGCAAATCAGCAGTGTGCGATTTATGAGACCTATATAAAGCAAGAAAAATTTTATCCGGCAGAGGCAATATTTATCAAAGGAAGTGACTACTCTGTCATTTCCGTATATTCCAAGAAAGGTGACTATATGGTCGCTGTGTTTGTGGACAATCAGGCACATCCTGAC
>JALVZP010000018.1 GCA_027037575.1 Desulfobacterales bacterium
CCTTCCAAAAAGGACAATATTTTCCATGCCAAGACATTATCTTTCCAAACCATGAGTCTGGATATCTCCTCGCAAGAATACAAAAAGGGCAAGAATTACATACATGTGCAAAAATCTTCTTTAAATCCATGTCTTAAAGTTTAATCTTTCTATTAGCAGAAAGCTGGCTTTCCAGCCATATACCATAATTTACAAATTTACAACTTCTTCCACTTTCTAAATCAGGAGTAATTACTTCCAATTCTCTCATTCTCCTCAAAAACTTATTAAAAATCTTCTTTGCATTTATCTGCTATAAAACATCCAGCCTTAAAAGTAAATAGATTAACTTTTTTAGGATTTTCTAAAGGAAGGTTTGATTTATTAGCATAAGGCTTTCCAGATCCAGCAGTAATAATAATTCTTCCAGATAAGGCTACTCCAACTATAGGAACTACCCTTATGTGAGATTTTACTTTTTTGTTTGTGAACCTCTTAAAATTTTCAGTGGCGAAGATCATTGTAACTAAATATAATTTTGGTTTGCTTCTACTCATGTTACAAGTGGTAATCCCAAGCTTCTTCAATAGCTGCCTTTTTTGAACAGGCTTGGACAGGATATTGACTTTAGACCAGTAATGACCTACCATAGGCCCATAATACAAGGTGGGCGTATCTGAAGAATAAGCTAAAAGATAGATCTGTTTATGGCATAAATGGAGTAAGGATATATTAATATTTTTTGGATATTGTAAAAAATGCTAACAAAAAATGATAGATTAGGAAAGAAACTAAAGGATAGAGGACTTAAGGCAACACCTCAAAGGCTTATTTTGCTTAATATTATTGAGGAATGTGGACATGTGGATATAGAGTTCTTATATAAAAGATTAAAAGAAACTATACCTACCATATCTATTTCCACAGTCTATAACAATGTGAAGAAACTTCAGGACGCAGGGATAATAAAAGAGGTCAGTATAAGTGCTTTTAAGCCTCTTTATGAAACAAATATATCTGAACATATCCACCTGGTTTGTATAAAATGTAGAAAGATAATAGACTTCTACGTCGATAAGGAAGAAATAAAAAAATTTTTTTCTTCAATAACAAAAAAAGAGATTCTCAGCTTTGAAATAACTCTCTTTTATCTATGTGAAGAATGTAAAGATTAATCCTCAAAATTCCCCTCAGGTCCTTTATCTACATTTAAAAGTTTCGCTTTTTCTCTTATCTTTTCCTCTGTCCACTCCTTTGTATCTTCTATCCTTTCTGCCTTTGGACCAAGATCATAAGATTTGGCAATTATTATTTCTTCTATTCCAAGAGGTGCAGTATCCTTTGCATTAAATACATCTACCAGTAGCTTATAGACAAAGTTTTCTACATCCCTTTCCATCCTTTGCCTGATCTCTCTTGGCTGTCTTAAAATCTTATTTTCAAATGGAAGATTAAGATACTTATAATCTCCTCCTTTAAGGTTATGCTTTCTTGCATATTCCTTCATCTCTTCCCAAAGCTC
>JALVZP010000019.1 GCA_027037575.1 Desulfobacterales bacterium
ACTCTCCACCATATGCACATATTGCCTGTGCCCTTTCATTTTCATGATGAGGAAATATGAGATCTTCTCCTCCTCCATGTATATCAAATGTTGGACCAAGATAGTGGCAGCTCATAACAGAGCATTCTAAATGCCATCCTGGTCTTCCTTCTCCCCAGGGACTATTCCAATATGGTTCTCCTGGCTTTGCTGCCTTCCATAGTGCAAAATCCATTGGATGCCTCTTCTTTTCCCCAATCTTTACCCTTTTTCCAGCAATCATATCCTCGAGCTTTCTTTTAGAGAGTGCTCCATATTCAGGAAAGCTCTCTACAGAAAAATATACATCTCCATCAGAAACATATGCATGACCTTTTTCCAAAAGTATCTTTACCATATCTATCATCTCATCTATGAACTCTGTTGCCCTTGGCTCATAATCTGCCTTTTCCACATATAGTTTTCCCATATCCTCATAGAATGCCTGGATATAGTATTCAGCAATCTCTTTTGTATCTTTATTTAGCTCTTTTGCCCTATTTATGATCTTATCATCTATGTCTGTAAAGTTTCTTACATATGTAAGCCTATATCCCCTTGCCCTAAGATATCTTGCAAGGACATCAAATACAATTGCACTTCTTGCATGCCCTATATGACAGAGGTCATAAACAGTTACTCCACAAACATACATCCCAACAATTCCTTCTTTAACTGGAAGAAACTCCTGCTTATCCCTTATTGCCGTATTATACAGCCTAAGCATTTTTTCTCCCTCGCTGCAAAGTATTTATTCTCCTATAACCCTCTTTTCTAATCTTTCAATACGATACAGGATATCAGCAGTTATTTTCTCTTCCCTCTTTATCCTTTCCATCTCCTGAGCTATGTTCTTCATCTGGAAAACAAGCTGATCTATCCTATGATTTGTTTCATCAATCCTTCTGTTTGTCTCATCGATCCTTGCAGTTAACTCACTTCTTGTAGATTCTATCTTTTCAGTTAGTTCACTCTTTACAGTATCTATCTTTTTGTTAGTTTCATCTATCCTTTTGTTAGTCTCATCTATCCTCTTATTAGTCTCATCTATCCTCTTGTTAGTCTCATCTATCCTTCTACTTTGATCTATAAGGTGTGCATTCATGTCATCAAGCCTTTTGTTTACATCATCAATCCTTTTATTTGTGAATTCAAGTCTTGCTTCAAGATCCCTGATGTTTTTCTTAATCTCATTTAGCTCAGGAACTATTATCTCCTTCAATGCAGCTACTATAGCTTCCTTTATGTCCATAAGTATCCCCCCTAAATCTTTCTGAACAAATAATATCCGATTCCAAAGGCAAAAGGAAGGATTTTCTACCCTTGACAACATGCAAGTATTTGTCTTAATTTTACCATGAAAGGATCAGGAAAAGGGCGGTTAACTCAGCGGGAGAGTGCCATCCTCACACGGTGGAAGTCGTGGGTTCGAATCCCACACCGCCCATTTTTTATATCTATGAAGACATATATGATCACAGG
>JALVZP010000020.1:0-4742 GCA_027037575.1 Desulfobacterales bacterium
GGATCTGCTATAGACTATGCAAACATTGGAGTAAATTATGAAAGGCTTGGAGAAAAGGAAAAGGCAATTGAGTATTATACCATTGCCCTGAAACTGGATCCGGGTATAGACTTTGCGAGGAATAATCTCTCAAGGCTTATGGAAGAATATGTGTCTAATTAATAAAATAATTGGTTTTATTGATGCAGATATCTCTTCTGGAATAAGGATTGCTGGGACTGATATATGGCTTGATCCAAAGAGGAAAAAACCATTAGCATTTATAAGCCATGCACACAGTGATCATTTATCTTTTTTTCATTCAACTGCAATTACTTCTTTAAAAACAGCCACTATGATCAAGCCATTTTTCAAAGGAAATCTAAGGGCAATAAATTGGGGAGAAAAAATAAGAATTAGAGATGCGATTATCGAACTTTTCCCTGCTGGGCATATTTTGGGTTCATCCCAAATAATGATTGAAATAAATGGACTTAGATTTGTATATACAGGAGATATAAAGCTTTCTTCATCCTTTACTGCAGAAAGGATACAGATAAGGCAGTGTGATGTTCTCATAATAGAATGCACATATGGCAATCCAAGATTTATCTTTCCAGAAAGAGAAGAAGTGGCAGAGCAGATTATAAAATTTGTTAAGGGATGTTTTGCAAGGAGGGTAACCCCTGTAATTGTTGCCTATAGGATTGGAAAGGCACAGGAAGTAGTAAAGATACTTGGAGATTCTGGTATAAGAATAAGACTTGAAAATTCAATATATCGTATAACAAAACTATATAAGGAGCTGGGTGTAAAGCTTTTAAATTTTAAGCCATTTCCCCCATTTACACCTCATAGGGAAGCTATTATTGTTCCTCCTCATAAACTTTATCTTGTAAGACCTATCCACAGAAAAAAGATTGCAATCTGTACAGGATGGAGCTTGGATAAGGATATGATAAGCAGATTCTATCATGATGTTGCTATTCCTTTATCAGATCATGCAGATTTTTCAGAGCTTATAAGATATGTTACATTGGCCAAGCCAAAAAAAGTATATACAATACATGGAGATAGAGAATTTGCAAGTTATTTAAGGCGAGAAGGATTTGATGCCGTTCATCTTGATGAGTCCTTTATTCAGCCCACACTTTGGGGCTATGTCTAAGGAGGAATTATGAAAAAAGAAAAAAAATTGGATTATTTGCTTGAGCTGATAAATGATCTTAATGAAGTAAAAGATATAGATCTTCTTCTTGAAAAGATACTTTTTAAAGCAAGACTTTTCTTTAATGCAGATGCTGGTTCAATTTATCTTAAGGATAGAGATAGGTTGGTCTTTAAATGTGCTCAGAATGATACCCTTCAGAAGAGATTGAAAAAGGGAGAAAAGCTTATATACAAAAGATTCTCAATTCCTATAGATTCCAATTCTATAGCAGGCTATGTTGCAGAAAAGAGCATAAAAGATAAGAGCGAATGGGTATTAAACATAAAAGATGTCTATAAGCTTAAGGACACACCTTATTGCTTTAATCCAGAATTTGACAAAAAAGCAGGATACAAAACAAGATCTATGCTTGTTGTTCCTATGATAAATAAGAAGAATGAGGTAGTAGGAATACTTCAACTTATAAATGCCAAGGATGAAAGAGGAAATACCATTTCATTTTCAAGATCTGATGAAGTCTATATCCTTCACTTTGCAAAGGCAGCTGCACTTGCCTTAGAAAGGGCGCAGATGACAAGAAATTTGGTATTAAGAATGATTTCTATGGCTGCAATGAGGGATCCTGAAGAAACAGCAGAGCATGTTAATAGAGTGGGAGCATATTCTGTAGAGATATTTGAAAGATGGGCAAAGAAAAAGGGAATGGATGAAGAAGAGATAGATAAAAAGAAGGATGTCTTAAAGATTGCTGCAATGGTTCATGATATAGGCAAAGTGGGAATAAGTGATACTATTTTAAAGAAGCCTGGAAAGCTTACAAAGCAAGAGTTTGAAACAATCAAGACACATACCTTCTTAGGGGCAAGGCTTTTTTATAATGGAGATTCAGAATTTGATAAGGCTGCAATTGATGTCACATTAAATCATCATGAAAGATGGGATGGAAATGGATATCCTGGACATGTTGATCCTCTTACAGGAAAACCGCTTCCTGGATTTGAGCTTCCAGATGGGAGGGCAAGGCCTAAAAAAGGCGAGGAGATACCCATATTTGGGAGAATTGTTGCCGTTGCAGATGTGTATGATGCACTTTCTTCTGCAAGATCCTATAAAGAACCATGGCCAGAGGAAAAAATTCTTCAAGAAATAGAAAGATGTTCTGGAAAGCAGTTTGATCCTGAGGTTGTAGAGGCATTCTTTTCTTGCCATTCTGTCATAAGGGCAATAAAGAAAAATTATTCTTAATTAGAATAGCCCTTCTAATTTTATCTTTTATTAAAAGCCCATTTTCTGTAAGTTCCATGTATATCCTTTGTGTATTTATCCTGCTTAAGAGACTATATAGTTTATCAACCCTTAGCTTGATCCTTATGTCTTTTGGTTTTTCTGAATAAAGAACATCCAATTCTGTTTTGAAGATACATCTTTCTTGTGCCACAGAGATAACTATCTTATGTGGGTAAAGGATAAGATCTGAATCTGAATAACCAATCTTTTGTATCTTAGATGCCCTTGATATAGAGCTCTTTAGCTTTGAAGATTCTAAAACCCATCTTGAAAATACATTATGATTAAACATAAAATCGCATATATCTTCTATCTTTTTATCCTTCCATCTTTCAGCACAGATTTGAAGAGAAAGTGCACCTATTTCAAATGCGAGTCCATCTTTTTTTAAAAAACATAAAACCTTTCTTTTCTTTAAAAGCTCTAAGGATTTTACAAGATGCCTGATGCTTTCATAAGGAATTTTTAAGTATGCATGATTGCTTAATAAAAATGGCATTCTTGCACATGAGATAATAGAATCAGATATTCCTATACAAAATAGCTCTTTTTCTTTTATCAATAGACCTACAATATCCCCCTGTGAAAGATGGGAGCTTCCAAAATCAAGTATTGAGCGAAGCAATCCCTTCTCGATCTCTATAGATTGGCTTAAAGGAGTAAACGGTCCTGGTATATTTCTTTCCCTTTCCTTTATTATTAAGGATTCATTTTCATATACAAATTGGAGATCTTCACCCATTATTATTTCTATTGCCTGGCCTTTCTCTCTCAAAAAATGCCTCAAATAATCAATTGGAATAACATATGCCTTTTTCCCTATTTTCAGATCCTTTGGAACTACTATAAGATCTGCTACAAGACATCCATCACTCCCCCTTATCTTAAGATTTCTCTCATGATACAAAATCAAGGATCTCAGGGATGGTTCAATAGTCCCTATTAACTTATCAAAAAGATTAACAGTTTTTTGAAGAAGATCAGATGAAAGGATTATTTTCTTTTTCATTCCCTATTTTGGATATCAAAAAAGAGGATACTAATAAAGGGAAAATGGTTGACTTTGTATAATATTTGTGAATATTATTTGCATACATATAATATGAATACAAATTTTTGGAGTATAAGTATGAACAGAAAGATAGAAAACATAAAGAGACTATTCAATCCCAGATCTGTAGCAGTAGTTGGAGCATCAGATAAGTTTGATAAGCTTGGTTTCCATGTAATGAAGAGCCTCATAAATGGTGGATTTAGTGGAAGGATTATCCCAATAAATCCAGGCAAAAAGGAAATAATGGGAATAAAGGCATATCCTTCCATCTTAGAATGCAAAGAGAAGATAGATCTTGTAGTAATTGTGGTTCCAGCAAGGCTCGTTTCAAAGCTCTTAGATGAGTGTCATAAGAAGGATGTAGGTGGAGTTGTGCTTATTACAGCAGGTTTTAAAGAGATAGATGACCCAGAGGGGGCAAAGGCTCAGGATATGTTAAAGGAAAAGGCAGAATCATATGCTATTCCAGTAATAGGGCCTAATACATTTGGAATAGTAAATCTTATGAATGATTTAAATGCCTCCTTTACTCCAGAGTTTTCTTTAACAAAGAAGGGGAATATTGCATTGGTAAGCCAAAGTGGTGGAATGTGCCATGTAATTGCTCCTTTAAGTCAGAGATGGAATGTGGGATTTAGCAAGATAGTTGGGATAGGAAACAGATTGAATGTGGATTTTTACGAGATGATTCAATTCCTAAAAGATGACCCAGATACAAAGGTAATAGCACTCTACATAGAGGGGACAGAGGATCCCTTAAGGATGATTCAGGCAATAAAGGGAGTTCATAAGAAAAAGCCTATTATTGCGTATAAAACTGGTGTTTCTAAAAAGGCAGATGAGGCATCCAAGTCTCACACGGGATCTATTGCAGGAAGATATGAGATATATATTGGGGCATTAAGGCAGGCAGGGGCAATTGTAGTAAACAGCACAGAGGAACTTATAGATGCAGCAAAGGCGCTTTCCACAAGCACTATACCAAAGGGAAATAGGGTTGCCATTCTTTCAGGACAGGCAGGGCCTGCAATGGCAGCTGCTGATATGGCAGAAAGGGTTGGGCTTTCCATACCAAACTTCACCTCAAAGACACAAAAGAAGATAAATGAGCTTCTTCCTCCAATGGCAATAAGGACAAATCCCGTTGACATGGGGCCTGCATGGTATGATCCTGAAGCAACAAGGAAGATAATAGATGTGGCTATGAGGGATGAAAATATAGACGCAACCATTCTGCTCATTACCTATGCA
>JALVZP010000020.1:4752-5278 GCA_027037575.1 Desulfobacterales bacterium
GCACCTGAAGGAATCATTGATATGCTTAGGCAGTGGGGTCAGAGAAAGCCTGTTATTTCGTGTCTTTGTGCTCCAAAGGGGATATGGGATAGGGAGATAGATATACTTGAGGATTCTAAGGCAATAACAAACTATCCCACACCAGAAAGGGCAGCAAGGGCAATTTCTTATCTATTGGAATATAAGAGGATCATATCAAGGGGTATGAGGGATGAGAATAATAGATAAGGCAAAAGAGGAAGGAAGGAATGTTCTTTCAGAGTACGAGTCAAAACTACTGTTAAAGGAGTATTCCATTCCTGTAACTAAAGAGATTCTTATAAGAAGCAAAGATGAGCTAAGGGATGCAATAAAGGAAATAGGTTTTCCTCTGGTAATCAAAGGATGCTCACCTGAGATTACACATAAGACAGAGGAGAAACTTGTTTTTACAAATATAAGAGGTGAGGATGAGGCAAATTGGGTATTCGATCAGGTATATGAAAAGATAAAAGGGCTTAAGGATTCGGCAGTACTTGTTCAGGAG
>JALVZP010000021.1 GCA_027037575.1 Desulfobacterales bacterium
TGCCTTCTCATAGTCTTTTAAACCCATATAGCATTCGCCTATCCAGAACCATGCGTTATCAGAAAGGCTCGATCTTGGATATTTTTTGAGAAAGCTCTTAAAGCCCGCTATTGCAGCTTCATATTTCCCCTGTTTATAGAGGGTATATGCATTTGAATATAGCTGGTTTGCCTTTTTCTTTTTTATTATCTCCTCAAGTCCTACATATTCCCTGATCTGTTTTACTTGCTCTTCCAGCTTAGATAGCCTTTCAGAAATCTGATTTAGCTGCTGGTTCATCTGATCAACCTTTGTAAATTCTGATTCAACCAATTGTTTGATAATCCTTTTATTTTCCTCTGTATTTCCCCTTACACTGTTTAAGTCCTCCTTTACAGAATCAAGGTCTGCTCTTATATCTGCTATACGACTTCTTAAGTCTTCAAGATTCTTATCTATTTTCTTATCCAGATTTCTGGTTATCTCTTTTTCTTTACTTATTTCACCTTCCAGTGAGTATACACGCGTTTCTAACTGATTTATCCTTGTTCCAAGAGAATTTACCTGCTGCTGGGTTGCACATGAAAAAAGAAGGGGCAGAAACAGACTGAAGATCCATTTCCACCCCTTCTTAAATAATATCTCTATTTTCATTACCTAACTTTTATCAGCTTAAATTGGTCCCTTCTATTCTTTGCCCATGCCTCTTCACAATGACGTGGATCAATAGGATTTTCTTCACCATAGCTTATTGTTGTGATCCTATCAGGAGAAACACCAAGTTCAATTAGATACTTCTTTGCTGCATCTGCCCTTCTCTGTCCAAGTGCAAGATTATACTCTTCTGATCCCCTTTCATCACAATATCCTTCAATCCTGATATTGTATTCAGGATGCTTTAGCAGCCATTCTGCTATCCTCTTAAGGATCTTCCTTGCCTCTGGCTTGAGATCTGCCTTATCAAAATCAAAGTGAATCATTGTGTGTTCAATCTCCTCTATTTCCTTCTTCAACTCCTCTTCTTTCTTCTTTCTTTCCTCTTCTGCCTTCTTAAGTGCTTCCATCTTTTTCTTTTCTTCAATTACAGATGGTTGAGGTTTAGGAGCTGGCTTTTGGACAGCAGGCTTTGGTGGAGGTGGAGCAACCTTTTTCTTCTCAATACAGGATGGGCAGCTACAAGAAATAAGACACATACAAAGTCCCATCACCAATAAGACCGACCAAAGATTCCATTTTCTTTTCATAGATATATACCTCCTCTTTTTTTTCATTTCGATACCTATGCTTATTTACAGATAACATCTAAGCATCCAATTTTCAAGTTATTTTAAATCTCTTTTCTTCTTATAGATAAGAATTATCAGCGAGGTTAGCATTATTATAAGAGAAATAAGCTGAGTAACTGTCATATTTCCTATAAAAGGAGTCAAATCACCGCGAAATCTTTCTATAAGGAGTCTTTGAAAGCCATGGAGTATCAGATACCAGAGAAATACCTGTCCTTCAAAGGATCTATATCTTCTAAGGATTAGTAAGATAAAAAAGATAATAAAACAGGCTATGGAGTGATATATCTCTGTTGGATGGAGCGGAATATTAAGGGGTGCTAAGCTATGGGGATCGTGAAATACTACTGCCCAGGGAAGATTTGTTGGCTTTCCATAACAACATCCTGCCATAAAACATCCTATCCTTCCTATTGCCTGACCTAATGCAGCAGAAGGAGCTAATATATCCCCAATTTTCCAAAAATTAAGCCTATATTTCCTTACATACCAGCCTAAGATAAGGCAGGATACCATAAGCCCGCCTGCAAAAATGAGACCACCTTTCCAGATCTCTATTATCTCCAATGGATACCTTATATAATATGGGATATTGGCTATTACATATGTGATCCTTGCGCCTAATACTCCTCCAAGTATCATCCAGAAGCAGAGATCAGATATCAAAGAAGGAGATATCCCCTCCTTTTCTGAAAGCCTCATTGCACAAAAGACTGCACAGAATATACCCAAGGCCACAAATACACCATAGGTGTGGATAGTGATAGGGCCAATTTTAAAAAGGTCTGGGTGCATTTTTTATCTTTAAGAGTCCAATTGCAAGAAGGATTGTACCAATTGTTATAGAAATATCTGCCACATTGAAGGCAGGCCAATGATATCTTCCTAAATGGAAGTCCAAAAAATCTATTACCCCTCCATAGACGAATCTATCTATCAGATTCCCTATTGCACCAGCAAGGACAAGTGTAATACCGAATCTTATCCATATATTATTGTCTGGCCTAAGAGACCAAAGTATAAGGAGGATTATTGCAATCAGATTTGCAGAAATGATGAGAAAAGGAGAAGAAAAAGGGCTATTATTTAGCATTCCAAATAGAATTCCTTTGTTTTTAATTAAAGTAACATTAAAAAAATTGGAAATGTGGATGCTCTGGGATGGCTTCAGGCTATGAAAAACTATATATTTTGTAAGCTGATCAAGTGCCAAGACACTTATTATATGGCCAAGCTTCATTACATCTCCCTTAATGCCTCAAAACATCTTTTGCAGATATCTGGATAATCTGGATCCTTTCCAACAGAAACATCTCTTATCCAGCATCTCTCACATTTTGGGTAAGGACTCTTTATCACCTTTATCCTTAAACCTGGTATCTCTTCTGCATCAATTCCATCACTTAAGTCTTCCTTTGGAACAAGCCTTACACCTGATACGATAAATATCGTCCTTAGCTGATCCTCATATGACTTTAGAAAATCCATAAGCCTCTCTGATGCTCCCAAGGTAACCTCTGCCTCAAGTGAATGTCCAATAATCTTTTTCTTTCTTGCTATCTCCAATACCTTATTTACCTCAGACCTTATCTCAAGAAGTTTGTCCCACCTTTCCTTTAGCTTATAATCCTTATATTCCTCCTTTACTGGCAGAAAAAGATCCATGTGAACACTTTCAGGCCTCTTTCCCTTCATATACTGCCACACTTCATCTGCTGTAAAAGAGAGGATAGGTGCCATAAGCCTAACCATTACCTCAAGTATCTCATTCATTGCTGTCTGAGCAGATCTTCTCTTAATAGATTTTGCTGGGAATGTGTAAAGTCTATCCTTTATTATGTCCAAATAGATAGCAGAAAGATCTAAGACACAGAAATTATGAAGTGTATGATATACAGCATGAAACTCAAATTCCTCATATGCCTTCTGTATCCTCTCATTTATCTCCTGGAGTCTGTGAAGTATCCATCTGTCTATCTCTTCCATCTGGCTATAAGGGACAGAGTCCTTTTCTGGATCAAAGTCATATAGGTTCCCTAAGAGGAAGCGACATGTGTTTCTTATCCTTCTATATGCCTCCACAAGCCTCTGCATTATTTCTTTAGAAAGCCTTATGTTGTCCCTATAATCCTCTGCAGAGACCCACATCCTCACTATCTCTGCTCCATAGTCCCTTATAAGCTCATCTGGATTTATCACATTTCCCAAAGATTTATGCATTGCCCTTCCTTGTGCATCCACAACAAATCCATGGGTAAGAACGCTTTTATATGGTGCAACTCCCCTTGTTCCAACAGAACAGAGAAGGGAGCTATGGAACCATCCCCTATGCTGATCACTTCCTTCCAAGTATATGTCTGCAGGAAATCTGAGATCTTTGTTTTTTTCTAAGACTGCTGCAAAGCTTACTCCTGAATCAAACCATACATCTAATATATCCTTTTCTTTCTCAAATTCCTCCCCTCCACATTCAGGGCATCTTGTCCCGTCAGGAACAAGCCTTTCAGTAGGCTCACTAAACCAGATATCAGCCCCTTCCTTCTCTATTCTATTTGCTACAAATTCTGCTATCTCCTTAGTAAGAAACGGCTTTTTGCATCTTTTGCAATAAAACATTACTATAGGAACACCCCATACCCTCTGCCTTGATATACACCAATCAGGCCTGTTTTCTACCATGCTATATATCCTTTCTCTTCCCCAATAGGGGATCCACTTTACCTTCATTATCTCTTCTAACGCCCTTTTTCTTAGATCATTCTTTTCCATTGAGATAAACCACTGTTCAGTTGCCCTGAATATCACAGGATTCTTGCATCTCCAGCAATGAGGATATTCGTGGGTTATCTCTGACTCCTTTATAAGTGCTCCTACCTCTCTTAGCTTCTCATTTACCTTTTTGTTTGCCTCAAATACCTGCATCCCTGAAAAGTATCCTACATCCTCTGTAAATCTTCCTTCATCATCTACAGGGGAATAGATATCTAATCCATATTCCAAGCCTGTCTCATAGTCCTCATCACCGTGGCCTGGAGCAATATGGACACATCCTGTTCCTGCATCAAGTGTTACATAAGAGGCTAAGACAATCTTAGATCTTCTGTCATATAATGGATGCTTTACCTCTAATCCTTCTATCTTCTTAGGATCAATCCTTGTAATTACCTCATAGTCTTCGTATCCAAAGTCGTGCATACAGAGATCTGAGAGTGCTTCTGCAAGGATCATTACTCCATCTCTTTTGGTGTCAACTGCTACATAGTCGAAGGAAGGATTTAGGGCAATTGCAAGATTTGCAGGGATAGTCCAAGGAGTTGTTGTCCAAATAACAATGTATACATCCCTTCCCTTTAGCTCAGGATATATTTCACCCAGGTCAGAGACGAATTTAAATCTTACGAATATGGAAGGAGAAACATGCTCCTTATACTCTACTTCTGCCTCTGCAAGTGCTGTCTTACAATATATGCACCAATAAATCGGCTTTTTGCTCCTTATAAGGCTTCCATTTAATGCAAACTTGGAAAATTCCCTAACTATTGTTGCCTGATAATCATAGTTCATTGTAAGATAAGGATTCTCCCACTGCCCAAGCACTCCAAGCCTTTTAAATTCCTCCTTCTGTATCTCCACAAATCTGCTTGCATATTCCCTACAGTATCTCCTTATCTCGACAGGAGACATATTCTTTTTCCTTTCTCCAAGCTCCTTATCCACATTGTGTTCTATGGGAAGCCCATGGCAATCCCATCCAGGAACATAGGGAGCATCATATCCCGCCATCTGCTTTGACTTTACAATAATATCCTTGAGTATCTTATTAAATGCCGTTCCCATATGGATGTGTCCATTTGCATAGGGAGGCCCATCATGAAGGATAAAAAGGGGTCTTCCCTTAGAGATCTCCCTGATCCTTCTATAAAGCCCCATCTCATCCCATCTCTTTATCATCTCAGGCTCTTTCTTTACTAAGTTTGCCTTCATTGGAAACGACGTCTTTGGAAGATTCAG
>JALVZP010000022.1 GCA_027037575.1 Desulfobacterales bacterium
TGTTTATTGCAAGAAAAAGCGCCATAGCATCAGTTGCTTCTTCAGGATCTGGATTGAGCTTGTTTAGATCCTGCATTGCCCTTATTCCAAATGGTGTTGCTGCATTTCCAAGTCCAAGCATATTTGCAGATATATTCATTATCATACTTCCCATTGCTGGATGATCTGGTGGGACATCTGGAAATAGCCTTGTCATTATAGGTCTTACTAACCTGGATATGGTAACAAGTATTCCGCCTTCTTCTGCTACCTTCATAAGACCAAGAAATAGACTCATAACACCTATGAGCTTTATAGAAAGATCTACTGCATTTGATGCAGAATCAATTATTGCCTTTGTTAGATCCTCCATATGATGGGTAAAGGCTGCACAGACAAAAGAGAGGGATATAAGGAGAAAAAACACAATATTCATACCAGATATGGCTCCCACTGTGTTGCTGTCTTCAAGATATAGTCATGCTCTACGTTCTTAACTATCCTGTTGTGTCCCGGGAGAAGGATCCTTACTTTTAGTCTGGCTAAAAGATAAAGAGATTCTTTGAGCTTTTCTCCACTTGCTCCAAAAAGATCAAATCTTCCTATGCTATAATCTGCATAAACCACATCTCCTGAGATAAGTATCATCTTGTGGGGATTATAGAGCGCAATACTCCCCATGGAATGTCCTGGAACGTGTATAACACGCCATTTCATTCCGCCAAGATTTAGATCTTCTCCTCCTTCAAGCTTTCTATCTACCTTAAATCTGAATTCTCCTGGCCTTATCCCAAACTGCATCTGAAACATCTGCCTGAACATTTCCATTCCATAGACTGTCCTTTCATCACCAGACTCAAGCTGTTCTGCCTCTAACCTGTGAACCCATAGCTCTAAATTAGGAATCCTTTCCTTTATCTCCTTTAATGCACCTATATGATCCAGATGAGTATGTGTCATTATTATCCTTTTTATGTCCTTTAGTTCTATTCCGGCGTCTTTTAGTGCCTGCACCTTCTTTTTCCCTTTCCCAAAAAGCCCTGCATCTACTAAGGTAAGATCATGGGAGTCTGGCTCTCCAATTAAATAGACATGAGAATCTGGCATAAACTCATCTTCTCCGGGCAGGAAATATACACCTGTTACTACTTTTTCTAATTTCATCTTTTCCCTCACATGATTTTTTGGTCTGAAAATAATATCTCAATAAAAAAAAAGCAAGCCAGAAATTGGGTATTTTTGGGACTTTGGGAAATTGAAGTGTTGAGTTTATTGAAAAACTCAAATATATTGACCTCAGAAAGATTGTTTTTCAAAATATACGGAACTTGTTTGTAATTCTGGTGGAATATAAATATACCAGCTTCCAAGGAGGAATCTTATGAATGAGGTAATAAAGGTAATAAAGGAAAGAAGAAGTGTGAGAAACTTTAGAGAAGATCCAATAGAGGAGGAAAAGATTCCTCAGTTGCTTGAGGCGATCAGATGGTCTCCTTCATGGGCAAATACCCAATGCTGGGAGGTAATTCTCGTAAAGGATCCTGATATAAAGAAGGCACTTCAGGAGACACTTCCAAAAGGAAATCCAGCAAGGGATGCAGTCTATAAAGCACCTATTCTTTTTGTAATATGTGCTCAGTTAAAGAAGGCAGGATATTATAAAGGGTCTGCTCCAACAAAGTTTGGAGATTGGTTCATGTTTGATCTTGGTATTGCAACACAATCGCTCTGTCTTGCAGCACACTCCTTAGGGCTTGGAACAGTAATTGTGGGTCTATTTGATCATGATAAGGCAAAGGAGATCCTGAATGTTCCTGAAGGATATGAGGTAGTTGCAATTGTGCCAGTAGGATATCCTGAAAAGATCCCATCTGCTCCAAAGAGAAGAGAAATAAAAGAATTTGTGCATTATGATAAATTTTAAAGAGGAAGTGATATGGGGGTATGCAAAAAGGTTAGTCTCTTTATAGAAAGGGCATCCTGGATAAGGAAGATGTTTGAGGAAGGGGAGGAGCTAAAAAGGCGTATCGGAGAAGAAAATGTATTTGATTTTAGTCTTGGAAACCCTGATATAGAACCACCAGACAGACTAAAAGAGGTAATTATTCAGCTTATGAGATCTGATGAAAAAGGGATGCACAGATATATGTCAAATGCTGGTTTTTGGGAGACAAGGAAGGCTGTTGCAGAATTTCTTTCTGAAGAAAGATCTGTAGAATTTTCTTTTGCTCAAGTAATAATGACAGTTGGGGCTGCTGGCGGTCTGAACGTGGTTTTAAAAAGCATACTCGATCCTGGTGATGAGGTAATTGTTCCAAGTCCATATTTCGTAGAATATGATTTTTATATGGACAATCATGGAGGAATATCAAAAAAGGTCAGGACAAATGATGACTTTTCATTAAACATAGATGCTATCTCATCTGCTATAACATCTAATACAAAGGCAATAATAATAAATAACCCGAATAATCCTACAGGAAGGATTTATGGGGATGAGGAAATAAGAGGATTAGCAGAGGTCCTTGCCTATTTTAGTAACAAATATGGAAGACCAATATATCTGATATCAGATGAGCCATATAGAAGGCTTTCTTACGGAAAAAAAGTCCCTGATATATTTGAATACTACAAAGAAAGTATCCTTGTTAATTCCTTTTCAAAGGATCTTTCTATTCCAGGAGAAAGGATAGGATATATTGCTATCCATCCTGAAATGCATGAAGGAGATCATCTTATAAAGGCATTCACCTTTTGTAATAGGACTCTTGGATATGTAAATGCACCTGCAATTATGCAAAGAGCCATTCCTTATATACTAAGGGAGCCTGCTCCTGTAGAGATATTTAAAAGAAGAAGGGATCTTCTCTGTTCTGCCCTTAATTCTTTTGGATATGAACTCATCTGGCCTGATGGGACATTTTATGTATTTCCAAGGTCTCCAATAAAGGATGATAGAAAGTTTGTTTCTTTATTGAGAGAAGAAAATATACTTGTTGTTCCTGGATCAGGATTTGGAGGAGATGGCTATTTCAGGATCTCATACTGTATGCCTGAGGAAAGGATAGAGAAGGCGTTAAATGGATTTAAAAAGGCATTATTAAAGGCAAGGAGTTAGACCATGTATTCAAAGATGCTAATTCTTAGGTTTCCAAAAAAGAGGGTAGGAGAGCCTATAGTTGTAAATCTGGCGAAAAAATTTGATCTTACATTTAATATCCTTAAGGCAACCATATACCCAAGAAAAGAAGGTATTATGGTAATGGAGCTTAGTGGAGATAAGAAGAATTTTCAGAAAGGAATTAAGTATCTAAGGAGTCTTGGTGTTCAAATAGAAACAGTAGCACAGGAGATAAAAAAGGATGAAAATATATGCATACATTGTGGGATGTGCACAGCAGTTTGCCCTACAGGTGCACTTTATATAAAAAGGCCAGAAATGGAAGTGGTGTTTGATGATAAAAAGTGCAGTGCCTGTGAACTTTGTGTCATAGTATGTCCTGTAAAGGCAATGAAAGTAAGATTTAATGAGGAATCCTTCTATTAATCCATGCCAAAATTCAAGGTTATTACCTTGGGATGCAAGGTAAATCAATATGAATCTGCCTATATTGAAGAAACACTAATAAAGAAAGGTTGGGAAAAAGCAGAAAAAGATGAAAGGGCAGATCTTGTTATAATAAATACCTGTATTGTCACTCAAAGGGCATCCCATCAATCCAGGCAGGAGATAAGAAGGGCCATAAGGGAAAATCCTGATGCAGAAATAGTAGTAACTGGATGCTATGCACAGGTATATCCAGAGGAATTAGAAAGGATAGAAGGAATAGGTCTTATTGTAGGAAATAAGGGGAAGGAGCTTATCCCAGAGCTTATAAAGGACATAAGATCAAGAAAGGTCTTTGTAGAAGGATTTTCCAAAAAAGAGCCTTTTCCCTTAATGAGGATCGAGAAATTCTTTGAGAAAAGCAGGGCATTTTTAAAGATACAGGATGGATGTGAGTCCTTTTGTAGCTACTGTATTGTCCCCTATGCAAGGGGACCTTATAGGAGTATGGAGATAAGGGATGTGCTAAGTGCAATAGAGGATCTGACAGAAAAGGGATATAAAGAGGTCGTTCTTACAGGGATACATCTTGGAAAATACGGGGTGGATAAAGGAACATCCCTTGAGGAGTTTTTAAGGGAGATTGTAAAAAACAGATATCCTCTAAGGATAAGGCTAAGCTCTATTGAACCTAATGAGATTACAGATGGACTTATAGAGCTTATTTCTCAAGAAGAGATGATATGCAATCACTTCCATATTCCACTTCAAAGTGGAGATGATGAAATACTGAGAAAGATGAACAGGAAATATACAAGGAAACAGTTTTATGAGCTTGTAATGAAGATCTATAAGAAGATTCCACTTGTAGGCATAGGAACAGATGTTATGGTAGGATTTCCTACAGAAGATGAGAAAGCATATAAAAACACAGTTCATCTTATAGAGGATCTCCCTATTACCTATCTTCATGTATTCCCATATTCGGATAGACCAAATACAAAAGCGTTCCTTTTTAAGGAGAAGGTCCATCCAGAGATAATAAAAGAAAGGGCAAAAAGGCTTAGGGAGATAGGAAAGAAAAAGAGAAGGGAATTTATAGAAAGGTGTATTGGACATGTCTTTGATGTGATTATGGAATCAGAAAAGAAGGGGGTTACAGGAAATTACATAAAGGTGCTAATCAAAGAGGATATCACTCCAAGTGAGTATATAAGGGTAAGAATAGAAGGAAGAGAAGGAGATTTTGCCTTAGCGAATATATTATGAAAGGAATAGCGTCTGTCTTCCTTGTCTTTTTAAGTGGGATAGGGCTTAATCTTACACCCTGTGTATATCCACTCATCCCGATTACTGTTTCCTATTTTGGGGGAAGATCTGGTAAGGCAAAAGGGAAACCTTACATTCACGGACTCTTCTATATCTTAGGGATAGCCATTACAAATTCTATACTTTCCCTTTTCGCAACAATGACAGGAAATATACTTGGCTCATTTCTTCAAAATAGATATGTCCTGCTTTTCATCTCATTATTGCTTTTCCTTCTTTCTCTAAGCCTTTTTGGATACTGGGAGATAAGGATACCTGTAGGGATAAGCAAGATATTATCCAGGCAGTTTTCTGGATATTCTAGCTCATTCCTTATAGGTCTTTTGTTTGGTATCTTTGCTGCACCATGTGCAGGTCCACTCATAAT
>JALVZP010000023.1 GCA_027037575.1 Desulfobacterales bacterium
ATTTCAAAAAGAAAGTGGGCAATTAGGAGACACTTCTTTAATAAAAAAGACAAAAAAAGATCTTGCAAGGGTCTTAACCATATTAAGAGAAAGAGAACTTACAAAGGAGAAGAATAAGGATTAGGAACATGGAAGAGAAAAAGAGAGGTAATAAAAAGGTATTTATAGGAACAGTGGTAAGTGATAAAATGGATAAAACCGTAGTAGTATTAGTAGAAAGACTTACCCAGCATCCCAAATACAAGAAATATATCAAGCAAAGAAAGAAGTTTATGGCCCATGATCCGAAGAATATGTGTGGGATTGGAGATAAGGTTAAGATAATTGAGAGCAGACCACTAAGTAAAAGAAAGAGATGGCAAGTAATCGAAATATTAGAGAAAGGAAAGATTCTAAAAAGAAGCTAATGGAGAATGAAGAAGAGGAGTTAAGTGATGATTCGCCAAGAAACGAGACTGAAAGTAGCAGATAACTCTGGCGCCAAGGAAATTATGTGTATAAGGGTGTTGGGAGGAACAGGAAAGGAATACGCAACTATTGGAGATGTGATAGTTGCATCTGTAAAGGATGCACTTCCAGATTCAAAAGTGAAAAAAGGTGATGTGGTGAGAGCAGTAGTGGTTAGGACAAAGAAGGAGGTAAGAAGACCTGATGGCTCCTATATAAAATTTGATGACAATTCAGCAGTTCTTATTACTCCACAGGGAGATCCAATAGGAACACGTATTTTTGGCCCTGTGGCAAGAGAATTAAGGGCAAAGAATTTTATGAAGATAATTTCTCTTGCACCTGAAGTACTGTAAAACCAAATTGAAGGAGTTGTAGAATTGAGCAGGCGTAAGTTTCTTAAATCTCCAAAGATAAAGAAAGATGATAAAGTAATGGTTATAGCTGGTAAGGATAAAGGTAAAATTGGGACGGTGTTGAGTGTAGACAAAAAAAATCAGAAGGTGGTTGTAGAAAAGGTAAACATAGTAAAAAGACATCTCCGTCCATCTCCAAATGCGCCACAAGGTGGAATTGTAGAAAAGGAGGCACCTATACATATTTCAAATGTGATGCTGATTTGTAATAAATGTTCTCAACCAACCAGGGTAGGAAAGAAGATATTGGAAGATGGAAGGAAAGTAAGGATCTGTAAAAAATGTAAAGAACCTATTGATGAATAGGAGGAGTTATTTTGTCCAGGCTAAAAGAGAGATATGAAAAGGAAGTTGTCCCAGCATTGATGAAGGAATTCAAGTATAAAAACCGGATGGCTGTTCCCAGGCTAACTGCAGTTGTTTTGAATATGGGCTTAGGAGAAGCAATCCAGAATATAAAGATTATTGATTCTGCAGTAGAAGAGCTTTCTCTTATTGCCGGGCAAAGGGCTGTGGTTACAAGGGCAAAGAAGTCTATAGCAGCATTTAAACTTCGTAAAGGGATGCCTATTGGATGTAAAGTAACCTTGAGACGTAAGAGAATGTGGGATTTCTTGGATAAGCTGTTTAATATTGCCCTCCCAAGGGTAAAAGACTTTAGAGGGATCTCTGATAAAATATTTGATGGACATGGAAATTGCACTATCGGGATAAGAGAACATATCATATTCCCAGAAATTGACTATGATAAGATAGATAAGGTAAAGGGCATGAATGTAACAATAAAGACCACAGCAAAGACAGATGTAGAGGCATATTATCTCTTAAAATATCTGGGAATGCCATTCAGGACATAAGGAGGTATAAATTGGCAAGAAAGGCACTTATGATCAAGGCTCAGAGAGAACCTAAATTTAAGGTAAGAAAATATAATAGATGCCCTATTTGTGGCAGGGCAAGGGCATTTTTGAGAAAGTTCAATATGTGCCGTATATGTTTTAGAAAAATGGCACTTGCTGGACAAATACCTGGCGTAAGAAAATCAAGCTGGTAGTGGAGGTTGGGTACTATGAGCATGACAGATCCTATAGCAGATATGCTGACCAGGATTAGGAATGCATTAAAAGTAAAGCATGAGACAGTAGATGTTCCTGGTTCAAAAATGAAATTGAGGATTGTAGAAATATTAAAGATGGAAGGATATATAGATAATTTTCAGGTTATATCTGAAGGCCCCAAGAAGACGATTAAGATATTTCTGAAATATGATGAAAAGGGTCGGCCTGTAATAGAAGGATTAAAAAAGGTGAGCAAACCTGGAAGAAGGGTATATGCGGGTTATAAAAAGATACCAAAGGTGCTAAATGGATATGGAATAAATATTGTTTCTACATCTAAGGGGATCATGACAGACAGAGAAGCAAGGAAAAAACGGGTAGGTGGAGAGATTATCTGCTCAATATGGTAAAAGGAGTTATCTATGTCCAGGATAGGTAGAAGACCAATTCCAATACCAAAAGGGGTGGAAGTAAAAATAGATGGTAATCTTGTTACAGTAAAAGGGCCAAAGGGAGAATTGAAGCAAGAAATTCATCCTGATATTGGAGTAAAGATTGAAGATAGTATAATTAGGGTGTTTGTAAAGAATCAAACAAAGAAAAGTAAAGCACTGCATGGTCTGTTTAACTCTCTTATATGGAATATGGTAAAAGGAGTAACAGAAGGTTTCAAAAAGGCACTTGAGATTGTTGGAGTTGGATATAGGGCCGAGCTTAAAGGAAGGACAATAGTTTTACATTTAGGTTATTCTAATCCCATCAATTTTGAGCTTCCTGCTGGGATAGATGCCCAGGTAGATAGAAACAAAATAGTTGTAATGGGGATAGACAAACAGCTTGTGGGAGAAGTTGCTGCTAAGATCAGGAGATTTAGGCCACCAGAACCATACAAAGGTAAGGGGATAAGATACGAGGGTGAGGTAATCATAAAGAAAGCTGGTAAAGGTGGAGGTGCTAAGTAAGAAATGGGAAGATTAAGTAAAAGAGAAGCCAGGTTGCGTAGGAAGAGGAGGATACGCAAGAAGGTATTTGGAACACCAGAAAGGCCACGTCTATGTGTTTATAGAAGCCTAAGACATATGTATGCCCAGATAATAGATGATACAACGGGAAGGACCTTAGCTTCTGCATCCACTTTATCAAAGGATCTTGCTCCTATAGTAGGGAAAGATTCAGGTAATAAAAAAGGGGCAGCCGTAGTAGGTGAGGCTATTGCAAAGATTGCATTGAGCAAGGGCATAAAAAAGGTAGTATTTGATAGAAATGGATTTTTATATCATGGAAGAGTAAAGGAGCTTGCAGAAGCTGCTCGTAAGGCAGGGTTAGAATTTTAATTTAATTAAGGAGAAAGATATATGGAGGAAGGACTTCAGTTAATAGAAAAGGTTGTTCATGTAAAAAGAGTTGCTAAGGTGGTAAAAGGGGGGCGTAGATTTAGCTTTAGTGCTATAGTGGTTGTAGGTGATGGAAATGGAAGAGTAGGTATGGGACTTGGAAAGGCAAAGGAAGTCCCTGATGCGATAAGAAAAGGGATAGAAAAGGCAAAGAAAGATATGAAGCCTGTTGCTATACAAAAAGGTACTATTCCGTATGAAGTTATCGGGAAAGCAGGAGCGGGGCTTGTATTGTTGAAGCCTGCATCTCCTGGAACAGGAATTATTGCAGGAGGAGCAGTAAGACCTGTTTTGGAAGCAGTAGGAATACAAAATATACTTACAAAATGCATAGGGTCTAATAATCCCCATAATGTGGTAAGGGCAACCTTAAAAGCACTTCGTTCATTAAGAACTCCTGAGGAGATTGCAAGAAGAAGGGGAAAGAAACTGGAAGAGATAAAGGGGTAAGAGATGGCAGAAAGGATAAAAGTTACCCTTGTAAAGAGTGGAATAGGTCAAAACAAAAGAATCAGGGATACTCTAAGGGCACTTGGTTTTAGAAAATTGAATCAGACTATCTGGGTAAAGAATAATCCAGCAGTAAGGGGAATGCTAAGAAAAGTTGTCCATTTAGTAAAAATTGAATTGGAGCGGGAATAAGTCATGAAAATACATGAACTTTCACCAAAGGAAGGATCAAGAAAAAAGAAAAAGAGAGTGGGAAGAGGTCCTGGATCTGGGCATGGAAAGACCTCTTGTAGAGGGCAGAAAGGTCAGAATGCCCGTTCTGGAGGTGGGCCAAATAGGGGATTTGAAGGCGGTCAGATGCCTATACATAGAAGGCTTCCAAAGAGGGGATTTAAAAACCCATTCAGAAAGGAATATGAAGTTGTAAATATAAAGGATCTAAATGTATTTGAGGCGAATGAAGAGGTGGGTATAGATAAGCTTATAGAAAAAGGACTTATTCATGGAAATTTAAATGGAGTAAAGCTTCTTGGAGATGGTGAAATATCAATCCCCTTGACTATAAAGGTTCATAAAGCAAGCAGGTCTGCTATAGAAAAGATTACAGCCATAGGTGGAAAAGTAGAGCTTATAGAATAATGACAGGATTTGAAAATATACCAAAAGTTCCTGAATTAAGGAAAAGGATTTTTTTTACTTTTTTTATGCTCTTCGTATATAGAATTGGATGTCATGTCCCTGTGCCAGGGATAAATGCGGCTGCATTAGCTGCATTCTTTGCTAAGAAGCAGGGAACGCTCTTTGGAATGGTGGATATGTTTACAGGTGGTGCTCTTCGAAGAATGTCCATAATGGCACTTGGAATTATGCCATATATAAGTGCTGCTATCATATTAGAGCTTCTAACTCTTGTAATTCCTCAGATTGGAAGGCTTCAGAAAGAAGGAGAGCTTGGAAGAAGAAAGTTTACTGAATATACAAGATATGGAACTGTAATACTCAGCTTTATTCAGGGATTTGGTATTGCCATTGGACTTGAAAACATGGCAGGACCTGGTGGTTCCCTTATTGTTCCAGTTGGAGGATGGGGATTTAGACTCCTTACAGCCATTACCCTTTGTGCAGGGACAGTATTTTTGATGTGGATAGGTGAGCAGATTACTGAGAGAGGAATAGGAAATGGTATATCCCTTATAATATTTGCTGGAATTGTTGCACGTATGCCTGCAGCAGTTGCAAATACATTTAGACTAATGAAGACAGGAGAGATTACACCTATCTTTATGCTTGCTATACTGGCATTTATGATCCTGGTTATCGGAGTAATAGTATTTGTAGAAAAAGGGCAAAGAAGGATTCCTATTCAATATGCAAAGAGGGTTATTGGAAGGAAA
>JALVZP010000024.1:0-426 GCA_027037575.1 Desulfobacterales bacterium
CAGTATGTGCTTTTGGACAGACCTGGAAGTATTGTAGGAGCTCATCCTGCTATATGGATAAATTATTCATATGATCTGGTATATTGGAAAAAGTCTGGGGTTATCCTTGCACCTGAGCCAGGATGGGGACAGTCAAAGCTTGGAATGTGTATACCACCTGTTAAGACAGAGGAAGGATGGCTGGGGCTTTATCATGGTGTAAGACAGACTCCTTCTGGAAGGATATACAGGATTGGTGCAATGCTTTTGGATTTAGAGCATCCAGAAAGGGTCTTGGGATATACAAGCCATTTTATATTTGGGCCAGAAACAGAGTATGAAAGGACAGGAGATGTCCCTAATGTGGTCTTTCCATGTGGATGGGTAATAGAGGAGGATGGGACAGTAAAGATGTATTATGGTGCTGCTGACACCTGCATTGCCCTT
>JALVZP010000024.1:436-5094 GCA_027037575.1 Desulfobacterales bacterium
GTCTTTTACATATCGCATATGAGTGTAGAGAAACCTTATTTAATATCTGTTTTATAAGCTCTATAGATCTTTCTACTGATCTTCCTTCCTCAACTACCTCATTTACAAGACCAAGCCTTAATGCCTCCTCTGAAGAAACAGGTCTATCAAATGCTACTATCTCTAAGGCCTTAGATATTCCAACAATCCTTGGAAGAGTAAATGTCCCTCCTCCATCAATGCTTAGTCCCCTTGATGTATATGCAAGGATGAGGTTTGCCTGGGATTCCATGATCCTGAAGTCACAGGAAAGGGCAAGGGAAAACCCTCCTCCTGCTGCCATTCCGTTTATTGCAGCAAATACTGGCTTTTTCATATTTCTGATCTCTACTATTGCCCTATTAAACTCCCCAACAATCCTATAAAATGTATCATGGTATCTTTCTCCTTGCTGACTAATCCATCTAAGATCTCCTCCTGAACAAAATGCCTTTCCAGAACCAGTAATTACAACTCCCTTTATATTGTTGTCAGAAGATAGCTGAACAAGTGTTTCTGCTAATCCCCTTGCCATATCCATATCTATTGCATTATAAGATGATGGCCTATTTAACCTGACTATAGCAATCCTTTCTCGAATCTTCTTTTCCACTACTTGGCTCATTTTTTTCTCCTTTTTTTGTTATTTTTAACAAAAAATCCTTGATTTAGAAAGACAAACAGATTAGCCTCTTAGAGATGAAGCTGATTGAGAAGATAAAAGAGCTAAGGAAGGATAAAAGTCTAAGGAAAAGGATTGAAGAAAGATTAGAGGAATTTAGAGAGCTTGGAAGAAAAGAAAGTAAAGAGATATTTAAAGAGCTCTGTTTTTGCATACTTACTGCAAACTTTAATGCCCAGAGATCTATTAAGATACAGAAGCTTATTGGAGATGGTTTTTTGTCTCTTCCTGAAAGAGAACTTTCTATGAGATTGAAAAAGCTTGGACATCGCTATCCTGAAGCAAGGGCATCCTATATTGTAAATGCAAGAAGATATAAGGATTCTATTAAAGAAATACTACTTTCCAAGGGGAGAGATGGGAAAAGAGAGTGGCTTGTAGAGAATATAAAGGGAATAGGATATAAGGAAGCAAGCCATTTTTTAAGAAACATAGGCATGTTAGATTATGCAATTATTGATTTCCACATTATTGATCTTTTAGAAAAGGAAGGGCTAATAGAGAGGCCAAAGTCCCTTACGAAAAAGAGGTATCTTTTAATAGAATCTATCCTAAGGGAGATTGCAGATCAGCTAAGTATCTCCTTAGGAGAGTTAGATCTCTATCTCTGGTATATGGAAACAGGAAAGGTGCTGAAATAGATATTTTCCTTGACTCATCTTTTCTGCAGGCTTATTTTCTTTAAAAAGAACAAAGGATTTTAAGAAAATGGAGGAAAAAGGAGAAAGAAAGGGGTTTTTTGACCCCTTTAAGGAAAAAAGGGAAAAGATGGTAAAAGAACAGCTTATAAGGAGAGGTATTCATGATGAAAGAGTTTTAAATGCAATGAGGAAGGTCCCAAGACATCTCTTTGTTCCTCCAGATCTTATAGAGGAGGCATATAATGATTATCCCCTTCCAATTGGATATGGTCAAACCATATCCCAGCCCTATATGGTTGCCCTTATGACAGAGGCACTTGAAATAAAGGAAAATGATAAGGTATTAGAGATTGGGACAGGATCTGGCTATCAGACAGCTATACTGGCTGAGCTCTGTAAGGAGGTATATACCATAGAGAGGATACTTCCCCTGTTAGAAAGGGCAAAGGAGATTTTAAGAAAATTGGGATATAAAAATATACATTTTAGAGCAGGGGATGGAACCTTAGGGTGGCCAGAAAATAAACCATATGATGCAATAATAGTTACTGCTGGTGCTCCAAAGATCCCTCAGCCTCTATTAGACCAGCTTGCAGAAGGAGGAAGGCTTGTTATACCTATAGGGGATAGATTTTCCCAGGAGCTTATAAAAGTTACTAAATTAGAAGGAGAATTTATAAGAGAAAACCTTGGCGGATGCCGTTTTGTAGATCTTATTGGAATACACGGATGGAAGGAATAGTGCTATGTGGTTATTTAGAGAGAAGCTAAGCTACTATGAAAAGGTAAGAAGATCCTTATATGAAATGCTAAGAGATAGCCTGGAAAGGCATCTTATGAAGATATCCTTAGTAGATTCTTTTTATAATTATCAGAAAAACAATATTCCATATGAATTTTTGACAAAGACAGAGCTCAAGCCAAGAGCAAGAAAGATGGGAAAAGAATCGGAGCTTTTTAATGCGTTCTTGGTAATATTTTGTGAAGGGACAATACCTCCAGAGTTAAAAAACTATATTCGTTTTTTCCCAGAAAATAGTGTTACAAAAAGAAATCTGGAATATCTTGCCAATTTCACTATCCATAAAAAATTTCATTTAAATATAAGATATTTTGATAATCCTCATTTTTTTGAATTTATTGAAAAGCTTTTAAAAGTGGATTATGCTTTACTTATTCAACAAGATCCTACTGTAAAGAAGAAAACAAGATATTGCCTTACCCATTTCCATGTAAAGATTGATTGGCCTATTGCAGATGCAGCAGAAGATCTGGCAAAGTATCTTAGATATATCCAGAATAATCTATATGAACATGGAGATAAGGAGGCAAGGATACTCCAAAATAAGCTCTTTGAATATTATGGCTGCCATCACAGTGTGGGTGGAAGAAGGACAGCAGGACTTATTGCAGCACAGCTTCTTAGAAGACTTGACTTTATCTCCACGATATATGTCTCAAGCTCTGAATCAAGGGCCATGTATAAATATTCAGAAAGAGGAGTATCCAAGTTCTATCTGGTCCAGATATTTAATGATCAAATAGAAGAGATTGCTCAAAGGGAACATATAAGTGCTGAAAGATTTAGAAACTACTATCTCTATCCTGCTACAAGGGAATTTTATATCGCCATTGCAGAAGCCATTTATGAACATACTATTTATGGAAGGCCTCCAAAGGATGGAAAATTAAGGCGTCTTAAGCCTGCCTATAGCTGGCTAAGATTAAGAGAAGAGATATTGCATCCTAAAGACAGTGTGTTTGATGCCAGGCCTATCGGTTGGCAATAAACAGGCGTGTTAAATAAGTTTTATTATCCCTAAGGTGCAAAGGGTTGTAATGACTCCAGCAAAGAATATTCCTAAGACAATAGAAGGAATTGCCCTTCTATAAGGAATACCAAAAAGATACGCACACACTACTCCAGTCCATCCACCAGTTCCAGGAAGTGGTATTGCAACAAAAAAGATCAATGCAAGCTCCTTCCACACCTTAAAGCGATTCTCATATTTTCTCTTAGTCCTATCAAATATCCATTCAAAGAGACGAAATAAAAGCCTTGAACGAACACTCAGAAAATTAACTACCTTATCCAAAAGAAGAAGCCCAACTATAACGGCAAGGGAGTTTCCTATAAATGAAAATAAGAATGCCTCCTTCCATGTCATCTTAAAAAGACCTATTCCAATAGGGATAGATGCCCTAAGCTCTCCTACAGGACTCATGGAGATAATGAAGACCTTCAGCTCCGGAGGAATATCCATTATCCCTGTATAATCCTTGGAAGAATCATATGGTGAAGTGGGCAGAAGGACTTTGGATTCTGATATACTGCATTTACAAATGCCTTCATATATCTCCTCAGATCTGTAAACTTTACTATCTCATCTACAAGGCCTAACTTTGCACAGTATTCAGGCCTTGACTTTTTATGATATCTCCTTGCAAGCTCATTCATCTTGTCTATAATTGGCTGTATGTCTTCTCCCCTATCCCTTGCCTTAACAAGCCTTCTTGCATATGTAGCAACTGCTGCTGTCTCACCATGCATGACATATATCTCTGTTGTGGCAACTCCTAAGGTAAATACATTGTTATTGTTTGCCTGAGGACCTCCCATAATGTAGTGTGCTGCAGCAGTTCCCTTTCTTAGGACAACACACATCATTGGAAGGTCACTCTGCTCAATGGAGTATATAAGTGCCTGCCCAAGTGCAAGAAGTTCTGCCTTTTCTGCATAATCTCCCACATCTATTCCAGTAGTATCCTGAAACCAGATCATAGGGATTCTGTCTCTTCCACAAAGTGTCACAAACTCGTTCATCTTTATAAGACCTTCCCTATATAGCTTTCCACCAATTCCCCTATATGGAGCATACTTTGGATAGTCTTCTGGAAGGAATCCAGTTCTATTTCCAACTATCCCTACAAGGTATCCATCTACCTTTGCAAGCCCAGTATATACCTCAGGTCCATATCCTGGCTTAAATTCCATGTGTTTACTTCCATCTACAAGCCTTGCTAAGACCTCATCAAAGGAATAGGATAGCTTCTGGTTAAATGGAACAAGGCGATATATATCCTCTACTGGAAAGGCTGGCTCTTCTGGCTCTGATACCCTAAAGAAGTCTGGGTGATATGCAGGAAGATAGCTTACATAGTGCTTTAGTGCATCCAGTAGTTCCTCTTCTGTCTCATATACCTCCCTAAAGAAACCTGTCTCATCGTAGTGTATCTCTACCCTTCCTGGAGGAACGGCCCTGAATTTCCTCGTTGCATCTATGATCGTTTCTGCAAATTCCTCATCAAAATATCCC
>JALVZP010000025.1 GCA_027037575.1 Desulfobacterales bacterium
ATGTAATCAATTAGCCAGTCCTGATACTTGCTCATCCTGAAAAAATAGTTTTCCTCTTTTATAAGCTCTGGCTCTTTTTTATGATCAGGACATTTTCCATCTACAAGCTCCTTTTTTGTATAGAATCTTTCGCATCCAACACAATAAAGACCTTCATATTCACTAAAATATATGTCTTCTTTCTCATAGAGCTTATTCAGGACATATTGGACAGTCCTTATATGGTTTGGATCTGTTGTCCTGATAAAGTAGTCAAAGGATATATTTAGCTTTGGCCATAGATCCCTAAACTTCCTGCTTATTCTATCAACATATTCTTTTGGACTAACTCCTGCCTCCTCTGCGGCCTTTGCTATCTTTTCTCCATGCTCATCTGTTCCAGTTAAGAAAAATGTTTTATATCCAGAAATAAGATGAAATCTCTTAACCACATCTGCAACTATGGTCGTATATGCATGTCCAAGATGGGGTTCTGCATTCACATAATATATGGGAGTAGTTATGTATAATATCTTATCATTTTCCCTTTCCTTCATTTTCCTCCACCTCTTTTTCTATATCCTCACGTTTTATCTCCATACTGTTTCCTGAATCAAACATTATTGTAAGTGTATCTCTCAATACATTGTGTCTAAGAACCTTGCCTTCACCATATACAGTTTTTATCCTTTTTCCTATCTCAGGGAGATCCTCTTTGCTCTTTTCATAAAATCCATGCTCAAATGCAAGACAACACATGAGCCTTCCACATGTTCCAGAGATTTTATTTGGATTAAGTGGTATATCCTGTATCTTTGCCATTTTTATTGTTACTGGAGTAAAATCCCTTATGAAGGCAGCACAGCAAATAGGTCTTCCACAAGGGCCTATACCTCCTATCATACTTGCTTCTTGTCTCACACCTATTTGCCTCAATTCTATTCTTATCCTAAATTTTCCTACCAGATCCTTTAATAGACCCCTGAAATCCACTCTTCCATCTGCAGTAAAGTATATTATTACTTTGTTTTCATCAAATGGTTTTTCCACATCTACCAGATTCATCTCCAATTTATGAAACTCTATTCTTTCCAGGCAAAATTTTTTAACTTCTTTTTCAAGCTTTATATCCTTCTTGAGTTTTTCTATATCTTCCTGATTTGCCCTCCTTATAATCCGTGCACTTGTCTTTATAGGCTCACTTAATCTCCTCGGTTCTGTAATAACCTCTCCTATAAACTTCTTTTCATCTTCAGATTCCAGAATTACTTTTGTCCCTTTTTTTATACGCACATTTTCTGCATTTGCAGGAAATATCTTTGCCCTATGTCTAATTGCTACTCCTACTATTCTTGTCTTTTTCTTCTTATCCTTTTTTGCTTGCTTTTTTGACTGCATCTTTGCCTATTCTCCTTGACTGGGATATATTGCCAATTTATGATTCTTTTGTCCATGTCTTTATTATAACTCTTTTTAGGGAGTGATTTTATGAAAAAAAAGGTAGAAATGCTTTTGAAAAAAGGAGTGAAAATTATATCTCCAGAGACTGTAGAGATAGGAAATGAGGTGGACATAGATAGAATAGGGAAAGGGGTAATTATTCATGCAGGGTGTAAGATATATGGACCAGATACATACATAGATCAAGGGACAGAGCTTGGCTCAGAAGCAACAGTAAGTGTATATAACTGTTACATAGGGAAGAATGTAAAGCTTAAAGGTGGTGTATTTTATAAGTCTACATTTTTGGATGGAGTAAGTATCGGCTTGGGTGCACAGATAAGAGAGGGGTGTCTTTTAGAAGAGAAGGCAAGATGTGCTCATACTGTTGGGCTTAAGCAGACCATACTCTTTCCATATGTCACCCTGGGTAGCCTTATAAACTTTTGTGATTGTCTTATGGCAGGAGGAACAGATGAGAAGAATCATAGTGAAGTGGGAAGCTCTTATATACATTTTAATTATACCCCCAATCAGGATAAGGCAACAGCATCCCTTATAGGTGATGTTCCAAGAGGAGTAATGCTTAGAGAACCTCCTATCTTTTTGGGAGGACAGGGAGGGATAGTAGGTCCTGTAAGAATAGGATATGGAGTGGTAGTTGCAGCTGGAACTATTGTCAGGAAGGATCTTCTTGAAGAAAATACACTTTTTATTGACTATCCAGCAAGAGTAAGCAAAAAGCTTCCATTTCATAGAGGTTTCTATCCCAATCCCAAAAGGATATTCAGGCTTAATATACTCTATATTGCAAATCTTATTGCCTTGAGAAGATGGTATCTGGATATAAGAAACAGTTTTATGAATAGAATAATTTTTAAAGGTGCAATAGATACAATAGATACTGCAATAGCAGAGAGAATAAAAAGGCTTAGAGAAGTGGCTTACAGAATGCCAGATTCCATAAGGCTTCATAAAAGGATAAAGGGAAATAATGATAGAATAATAAAGTGGAAAGAGAGATTCTATGAAAAATGGCCAGAGATAGAAAGATATCTATTGAATGCAAAGGAAATAAAGGGAGACTCAAAGAAAAGGGAAGATTTTTTAAAGGCTATCGAGGCATCAATAAAAGAAAATGGATATGACTATATCCAGGTTATAAAAGGACTGAAAGAAGAAGATGCAAAGAAAGGGACAGAATGGCTCCAGAATGTTGTAGATGAGATCCTAAAGGAATCTAAGAGGATAATAAAGGATTAACATTAATATTAAAGGAGCTTAGAATTACCACTCCTAACATAAGAAGGAACAAACTAAATCTTAAGACCATTTTTGAAATAGCCAAGGCCAACCAAACCCAAGAGGAACTGTCCTATAAAGAAATATTTATAAACCTATAAAGAAATATTTATAAAGAAATATTATAGAATATCAAAAATACCTGAACAAATACTCAAACTCCTTCTTCAAAACTGGTCCAAAGGGTTCTATATAAGAGAAAATACTTTACTTCATCTCTGATGGAACTGGCCTTAGTTACAATAACCTTTTATAAGAGTAATCCTGTAGTTGGAGTAATCTTATCTAAGGAAGGCCTCTAAAGAATATTGAAAACAGTGGAAAAAAGAGGCTTGGCTGTTTTTGTGCTCTATAATCTATAATATGTATCTTCTGGCTTCTCTTTTGTATGTTTATTTGTCATTTGTGAGGTATTTTTCGAAGAGCCGACAAGCTATTGACATTTTAGAAAGAGGGAATTATAAAATTAATTTCATTAATATATGAAAAGGGAAGGCTGATGTGTAGGTTAGTAGCTATTAGCAGTGATGATCCTATTTCTCCAATGGTAGCTATTAATGCCTTAAACGCAATGAAGGAAGGCCATGATGGTTCAGGTGTAGGAATATTCTTAACTGATCTAAGCGGCCCTTTTGAAGAGATGAAGAATTCTCCCATCCTTTCTGGCATATTTACAAAGGAAGGACTCAGAAAACTGGATGAATTCATGATGAATCTCGGTTTCATGACAAAATATAAAACTTCTATAAAAGTAGATAAAAAGCCTCCTCCAGGAGTTCCAAAAAGGGACATATATCTTATTCGTGCATATGAATATCCTGAAGAGTGGGAAAGTTTAACAGAGGAGGAAAAGAAATTCAGACTAATGATGATAAGACTTCAGCTTAGAAAAATGGGAGAAGAAAAGGAGGACATGATTGTCTATAGTTTCTGGCCAGATGTTGTAATGATAAAGGAGATAGGAGATCCACTTACTGTAGCAGAATATCTCAACCTGGACAGAGAAGAGCTAAAGGCAAGAATCATAATGGCTCAAGGAAGACAGAATACAAACTACGCAATAAATCTATATGCATGCCATCCCTTCTTTATTCAAGGTGTTGCAACCATGACAAATGGTGAAAACACGGCATTTGTTCCTATAAGGGAGTTTCTTACATCCAGGGGTTTTCCTGGATACATTGGCTATCAATCAGATTCAGAGGTATTTACTCATATACTCCACTACATGCTCTATAAGCTAAAGCTCCCTTTGGAATACTACAAACACATAATTACTCCTCTTCAGGACAATGAGCTGGATAAACATCCAAACGGTAGATTTTTGAGGATATTAAAGCATTCATGTAGGATGCTTATTATAGATGGCCCAAACTGTGTGATGGGCTGTCTGCCTGATAAGACACTTTTTATTGTCCAGGATAGAAAAAAGCTTAGACCAGGCATAGTTGGAGGAAGACCTGGATTCTTTACTATTGCATCTGAGATGTGTGGCTTGGATGCAGTTATTCCTCCCTCTGAAAGGATATGGGAGTTTCAACCAATGTATTTGGATACAGCAATAATACCACCTGACCGTAAGGAGTTAAAAATATGTCGCCAGACGGAACCCTTACCCCCTCTACATTAAGTGTAAAGGATCTGCCCTGGCAGATCCACTGGGATAAAGAAAAGTGCACCCTTTGTGGAAGATGTGTTGCAGTATGCCCTGTAAGGGCAATAGAGCTTGGTGTACATAGAAAGAGGATTGTAGAGTTCCATCCCGGATTTGCTGCCTCAAATGTCCATATGCTCTACCACGGAATAAGACAGAAGACAGATCCTGCCCATGCCTGCAATGGATGTGCAATGTGCAACCTGGTCTGTCCAAACAATGCAATAATCCCTTATAGAAGCGATGAGATAGACAAGCTCCGTTTCCATATGAACCAGGGAGGTCAGCCAAGAAGAAGGGGTGGAAGAAGGAATGTTCCAGATACCATACTTGATAGAATAAAATTTGTCCGTATATCTATGCTTACAGACCCTGCACTTGATGCGGGAAGACACGAATTTGAACTCAGAACCCTTCTTGGAAGGATACTTCCTCCTGAAAAGGCAATTGAACTTTATAAAAAAGGGGGATGGATTCCACCTGTAAGAGAAATATATCCCCTTATCATTGGTTCTATGTCCTTTGGAGCACTTTCCCCTACTATGTGGGAAGGTCTTGTGATGGGGGTTACCTATCTGAATGAGGAGCTTGGAATGCCTGTAAGGATGTGCACTGGTGAAGGTGGTGTTCCACCAAGACTTCTCCGCTCCAGATTCATAAAGTATATGATTATTCAGATTGCAAGCGGATACTTTGGATGGGATGAGATAA
>JALVZP010000026.1 GCA_027037575.1 Desulfobacterales bacterium
ACTTAGCTCTGGACACTGATCCACGGATCTTCCACCTTCTACCATCTGGGCAGCAAATACCATGCATGTTGGGGCACCACATTTCTTGCAGTTTGTCTTTGGTAAAAACTTGAGTATCTTTATTACCTCTGGCTTTGGAGGGGTCTCATAAAGAGGAGTGATCTGATCCCTTTTCTCCCATGTTTCATTTATCTCTTTCTTTAACCACTCCAGTATCTTTTCTGCTTCCTCCTTGTCCTGAATTGCAGTTATGGCTATCTCTTTTGGGTGAAGGGTAATTATTTTCCCCTGAAGCTTAATAGTTAGGGAAGGAGGATCCTTTGAAAAGCTCTCTCCTCCCCATAGGGCATTCAGATACGGAAGCACCTCGGATATGTCCTGATCCAAGTGGGCTATACAATGAAGCCTCTCAAAGTTTGGATTACACTTTGGCCTTATTATCTCCATACTATAGCTTTTTAAAAGCATCTTATTTGCCTCCTACCTTCTTCTTTATCAGCTCCTTCAGTTTGTCTATTTCCTCCCTCTTCAGGTCAAATTCATGATTTTTTTCTATACCCATGTCCTTTGTAACAACAATATAATTTTTTAGAGGAAGGTTCAAGTGTTCAAATATTGCCTTTGCACATCCTATCTCACATCCATCAAGAACAACCACAATAGGATTGTCCTTCACTGACTGGACAAATCCTGTAAGATGTGCTCCAACTCCAGCAAGACAGAACATCCTTCCCCATCCTTCCTTTGTAAGTTCAACTGCTGCCTGGTTTGTAAGCTGTCCCACATTTGATCCACCAGAGCATGCAAGTATCATTATGCTTGGACCTGTTGTGCAACAGCACTCATTCTGATTAGCCATATTTCTCACCTCCTTTTACTTTTTTTCTTCAAGCCACTTCTTTATCTCATCCTTTGTAGGAATCCTTCCTACACACTTTACCTGTCCATCAATAACTAAGGCAGGTGTTCCAAATACCCCATACTTTGCTATTTCATTTATATCCTTTACCTTTTCTACATTTGCAGAAATTCCAATCTCAGATAGGGCATCCATTACATTCTTCTCTGTTGCCTGACATCTTGGGCAACCTGGTCCTAATACCTTGATATCTACCATAGTAACACCTCCTTTTTTTAATGTGTTATTAGTCCAAATATATAGCCTGATATTGTTGCCATTATTACAACCAAACCAACAAATGCAGCCGTCTTCTTTGTCCCCATCACCCCGTTTATTACGAGCATGTTTGGAAGAGATACTGCTGGGCCTGCAAGAAGGAGTGCAAGTGCTGGACCTTTTGCCATTCCAAATCTCAAAAGAACTTCTGTTATAGGGATTTCAGTAAGGGTAGCAAAGTAGAAGAATGCACCAACAATGGATGCAAGGAAGTTGGAAAAGATGGTATTACTTCCTACAAGATGGGCAACCACATGCTCTGGGATAAACACAGAGATAAATCCTACTACAAATATTCCACCATAAAGGAGTGGAACCATGAGCTTTGTAAAGTCCCAGGTTGCATACATCCATTGATTTAGCTCCTCTTTTGAATACCACTTAAATGCCAGGATAAGGACAATTATTCCAATTGCACCTGCAATATACCAGCGGATATTATATATGGTCTGTGTAAGGCTTGGAAGAGGTTCTATCTTTACTATGTCCTTTTTATAGTATACCTTTGCCTCTCCTGTTACTTTTCCTCCTTCACTCCATGGCTGAAGTGTAACAGTATCGTGTGTCTCATACCTTAAATGATATGTTCCAGTCTTTCCATTCTTAAATGTAACCCTTACTATACCTGGATTATACCAGTCACTGAATACGAGAAATAGGATCATAAGGCCAATAAATGTAGCATTTTTCCAGATGGGCTTTCCACCAAATCCTGATTCTGTCTCTGGCAGGTATACAGGCTGCTGAATCCTTTGTTGCTCTTCTTCCCTGAATAGATAGGCCATACAAAGTCCTATGATAAATGCAAAAAGTATTGCTCCAATTGCCCTCCCAAGACCTATATCAAATCCAAGGACACGTGCAGAAAGAAATATTGCAAGTATATTTATTGCAGGACCTGAATAGAGGAATGAGCATGCAGGACCAATTCCTGCACCAAGCTTATATATCCCTGCAAACATGGGAAGGACACTACAGGAGCATACTGCAAGGATACAACCAGAAACAGATGCTACTGTATATGCAAGAACCTTATTTGCTCCAGGTCCAAGATACTTCATTATGGACTGCTGTGAGAGAAAGCTTACTATTGCACCAGCAATAAAGAGGGCAGGGACAACGCATGGTATTGTGTGATGTCTCGCATACCATTGAAGCAAATTAAACGCCTCTATTATGCCTTTCCTTACCTTTGGATTTCCAAGGGGAAGAAAATAGGCAATCAAAAATATTCCAAGAAGCCCAAAGAAAATCTGCCATTCCCTTTTCGTCATAAATCCCATTTCTACACCTCCTCTATCTTTATTTGCCTATATTCCTATTCAGGAATATAAAACTACTTTTGATTCGTGTCAAGTCCTTATTGAACCATTTAAATGCCAAAAATTTTATAGCAGTCTTCACATTCAGACGGGAGGGGAAGATCCTTGATCTGTAAAGGTTTGCTATTTTCCTTCTTTGCCATAGAGACAAGATCCATTGCAATGAAGAGATTTTTCATTTTTTTAAATATATCCCTAAACCCCATATACTCCTTCTTTTCCCATATGCATAAAAAAGGCTCTTCCTTTACATTTCCAAAGCATTTTCTTGGAATAATCCTTACAACCTTTCCATCTCTAAAAACAGGTATCTCATCAATTGGAACACCTAAGTAAACACATGGAGAGACACAACCATCATAGGAGATATAAGCATTTCTCATAGGGTCTGCTTCACAGATTGCCCTTTCTTCAGGAACAATAGGATATACCCTAAGGTCTACTCCTTTTATCCTTGCTACCTCCTTTGCCTTATCAATATACTCCTTATATGCCTCATTTTCTAAGCCAAACACCCTAAATCTATCTATCTCAGCACAAGGAACAAAATCTACATTATTTGCAACAACTCTATCTACTCCTAACATAGAACCCATTTCTACAATATCAGAAAGCTGAGAAATATTTTCTGGTGTCATAATAAAAGATATTACAACTTCAGGCTTCTTTAATCTTCTCCTCCTTTTTTCATCAACTAAGTAGGAGATATTTTTGATTATTCTTTCAAAATCTGTTCCAGATCTTATGCTTTCATGCACCTTCTTTTCTGCACCTGCTAAGGATATAGCAATTATATCAACACCTAAATCTATAAATCTGTTTACCCTCTTTTCTGTAAGTAGCTGGCCATTAGTAGTAAAACCACATCTTACATCTTTCTTTTTTATAACCTCTATCATTTTATCAAGCTTTGGATGAAGAAGAGGTTCTCCCCATCCTTGAAGATGAACATATTTTGTCAATTCAATGGCTGGAAGCAGTAAAAAAAATGTTTCTTCATCCATATCTCCATTTTTCCAATCTTTTAAAACAGCACTTGGACACATCTTACAGCTTACATTGCATCTGGATGTAACCTCTATCTGGAGGATATCAAATATCTTTGGGGAGAATATGATCTTTTTGAGCCTGCTAAGGAATCTCTTAATCTTTTCCACTATTTTTCTTTGATTCAGAACTTACAGTTATAATGGTCTTTACATTTCCTCTTGGATTAAAATCTCCTATTACTTCTAAGAATCGAGGCTTTAGAAGCTCATAGAGATCTGTATATATCCTGTTTGTTGCTTCTTCATGAGATATATATTTTCCCCTATATTTGTTTAGATAGAGCTTTAGGGATCTAAGCTCTACAATAAGTTTATCAGGTATATATCTTATCTTTATTGTAGCAAAATCAGGATATCCTGATCTTGGGCAAAGGCATGTAAATTCAGGAAAGCTTATTTCAATAAGATAGTCCCTTTCAGGATAGGGATTTGGCCATGCTTCAAGTTCTGCTTCTAATATTGCCTTTTCTCCGTATTTAAGCTCTTTTTCCATGCTTAGACAATTTCTTTTCTACTTTTTCCCTTAATCTCTTTATCTTATCATCCTTTACAAACTCTGATGCCTTATCCAGAAATCTTGCTGCATCCCTATATTTCCCATCCTTTATATAAGACTCAAATCTCTTTTCTATTCTTCTTACTGCCTCCTTATTGTCTATCTTAAATGAAACAGCAGATATTAGCCTATATGTCTCACCACTGCATTCAGGACAGAAAGGAGGTGATGAATCTATGGGTGTTATTTCCTCAAATATATAGCCACACTTTCTACAGCAAAATTCATACAAAGGCATACTACTATTTTAGGAATGTTAAAGAGCTTAGTCAAACAGGATACATCTTACCCAATGAAAACTATCAATCTTTTTCATTGGAATATCTGATCTGCACTTAGATGTTCTATATCTACATCTTCCATAAAATTTACATCCATAATCTGCTTCTTCTACATCAGATTCAATCCTTATTCTATCTAAGATCCTCTTTTTTGGATCTGGCTCTGGAACAGCAGAAAGAAGAAGCCTTGTATATGGATGTGCAGGATTTCTAAATATCTCATCTGCTTTTGCAATCTCCATTATCTTTCCAAGATACATAATTGCTATTACATCACTCATATATCCAACAAGATTTATGTCATGGGATACAAAAAGATAAGTTATTCCAAATCTTTCCTGAAGCTCTTTTAAGAGATTTATTATCTGTGCCTGAATAGATACATCAAGTGCTGAAACTGGCTCATCGCATAGAATAAGCTCTGGATTTACACTTAGTGCCCTTGCTATTCCTATTCTTTGTCTTTGACCTCCACTAAATTCATGAGGATACATATTGAAACTATTTGGAGGAATATTTACCATCTCTAACAGCTCCTTTACCCTTTCCTTTCTTTCCTTTTTCTTTAATCCACAAACCCTAAGTCCTTCTTCAATTGTCTCTCCTATTGTCATCTTTGGATTTAGTGAA
>JALVZP010000027.1 GCA_027037575.1 Desulfobacterales bacterium
TATGAGAGAAGATGACATATTAGCAATCTTAGAAGACTAAAAATAAAGAATAAAGAAGGAGGGTGGTAGTTATGACAGCAAAGATGATAGCTTATGATATTCAGGCAAGAGAAAAAATAATGAAAGGCGTAGATACCTTAGCAAATGCAGTAAAGGTGACCTTAGGTCCAAGAGGAAGAAATGTAATCATAGAAAAGGCATTTGGTTCCCCAAAAGTAACAAAAGATGGAGTTACCGTTGCAAAGGAAATAGAGCTGGAAGACAAATTTGAAAATATGGGTGCACAGATGGTAAAAGAGGTGGCATCCAAGACTTCAGATGTAGCAGGTGATGGAACAACAACAGCTACCATCCTTGCTCAGGCAATATACAGGGAAGGAAGCAAACTGGTAGCAGCAGGTGCAAATCCAATGTCACTTAAGAGAGGAATGGATAAGGCAGTGGTAAAGGTAGTTGAGGAGATAAAGAAGCTTGCAACACCCACAAGAGAAAAGAAGGAGATAGCTCAGGTAGGAACAATCTCAGCAAACAATGATCCTTCAATTGGTGAGATTATAGCAGAGGCAATGGAGAAGGTTGGAAAAGAAGGGGTCATTACAGTAGAGGAAGCAAAGGGAATGGAAACAACATTGGAGATTGTTGAAGGAATGCAGTTTGATAGAGGTTATCTGAGCCCATACTTTATCACAGATCCTGAGAAGATGGAAGTCCATCTGGAGGATGCATATATCCTTATATATGAGAAGAAGATAAGCTCAATGAAAGATCTTATCCCAATACTTGAAGAAGTAGCAAGATCAGGAAGGCCACTCCTCATAATTGCAGAGGATGTAGAAGGTGAGGCACTTGCTACATTGGTAGTAAACAAGCTGAGGGGAACACTTAAGTGTGCTGCAGTAAAGGCGCCTGGATTTGGTGAAAGACGTAAGGCAATGCTTGAAGATATTGCAATACTTACCGGAGGGAGAGTAATAAGTGAAGATCTTGGTATAAAGCTGGAAAATGTTACACTGAATGATCTTGGAACAGCCAAAAAAATCATTATAGATAAAGATACTACAACCATCATAGAAGGTGGTGGAAGCAAAGAAGCAATTGAGGCAAGGGTAAAGCAAATAAGGGTTCAGATAGAAGAGACTACAAGTGACTATGATAGGGAAAAGCTTCAAGAGCGTCTTGCAAAGTTAATAGGCGGAGTTGCAGTAATCAGGGTTGGAGCTGCAACAGAGAGTGAGATGAAGGAAAAGAAGGATCGTGTAGAAGATGCACTCAATGCAACAAGGGCAGCAGTGGAGGAAGGAATCGTCCCGGGTGGTGGTGTTGCCTATATAAGGGCACAGAAGGCATTAGATAAGCTGGATGATTTTACAGAAGAAGAAAAGATAGGTGCTGAAATAATAAAGAAGGCGCTTGAAGAGCCACTTAAACAGATTGCAAATAATGCAGGATTTGAAGGATCTGTTATAGTGGAGAAGGTAAAGAATGGTGAGGGCGCATATGGATTTAATGCTGAAAAAGGAGAATTTGAGGATCTTATGAAGGCTGGAGTAATAGATCCTGCAAAGGTAACAAGGATTGCCCTCCAGAATGCAGTATCAGTAGCAGGGCTACTCCTTACCACAGAAGCAATGGTTGCTGAAAAACCTGAGAAGAAGAAAGAAAGTGTCCCAACACCAGGAGCAATGGAGGACATGTATTAATAAATGAAAATTAAACCCGACTCCTTTCTGGAGTCGGGTTTTTCTTTTTTTAAAATGCTCTTGGTAAAATCCCTTACAAAATTTTTTGGCGATAAACTGGTTGTAGATAATGTCTCCTTTCAGGTGGAGAAAGGGGAAGTTCTTGGATTCTTGGGCCCAAATGGTGCAGGAAAAACAACCACGATGAGGATGATTACTGGATTTTTACCTCCAAGCTCAGGAACAGCAATAATTGGAGGACATGACATAATAGAAGATCCCATAAATGCAAAGAAAAAGATTGGATATCTCCCTGAAAATGCACCAGTATATCCTGATATGACTGTATATAATTTCCTGGATTTCATTGCTGAAATCAGGGGATTTTCTGGAAAGGAAAAGAAAAAAAAGGTAGAAGAGATAATAGAGAAGTGTTTCCTTTCCGAAGTGAAATATCAATCCATAGGGACCCTATCTAAGGGATTTAAGCAAAGGGTATGTCTTGCACAAAGTCTTCTTCATGATCCAGAATATCTCATATTAGACGAGCCAACAGACGGTCTTGACCCAAATCAGAAACATGAAGTAAGGAACATGATAAAGAATATGGCAAAGGATAAGGCAATTATTCTTTCAACACATATACTCGAAGAAGTAGATGCTGTATGCACAAGGGCAATAATCATTTCTAATGGAAGGATAATGGTAGATGATACTCCTGAAGGCCTTAAAAAGAGATCTTCTATGTACGGTGCAATAAGAATAGAGCCAAGGAATGGAGATACTGATAAAATGATTTCTGATCTGAGGATGCTTCCTCAGGTAAAGGATGTTTGCATAGATTCAGGATCTATAATTGTATATCCAAAAGAGGCAGGATCAGATTTCGTAGATACGATACTTGGATATATCAAAGAAAAGGGATATGAGATAAACTCATTTTTTGTTGAGGAAGGAAGGCTTGATGAGGTTTTTAGAAAAATGACCTTGGGAGATGGAAGAAGCAGTTAGACATATAAGGGCTATAGTAAAAAAGGAGCTTTCTTGCTACTTTGGATCTCCCATTGCCTATGTTTTTATGGTAATCTTTCTGTTTCTTTGTGGATTTTTTACGTTTTCTGTCAGCCACTTTTATGAGATAGGTCAGGCAGATCTCAGGCCATTTTTTCAGTGGCATCCATGGATATATCTATTCCTTGTGCCATCTGTTGCAATGAGGCTCTGGTCAGAAGAAAGAAGGCTTGGTACAATTGAGCTTCTTCTTACGCTTCCAATAAGGACATCAGAGGCAGTTATTGGGAAGTTTATATCTGCATGGATATTTATTGGACTCTGCCTTTTTTTTACATTTCCCATGGTCCTTACTGTCCTTTATCTTGGAAGACCCGATATGGGGGTAATATGGTGTGCCTATCTTGGCAGCTTCCTTATGGCAGGCGCATATCTCAGTATAGGAAGTTTCACTTCTGCTATTACCAGAAATCAGGTGATAAGCTTTATACTCTCTGTTGTTATATGTCTTCTCTTTGTTCTTGCTGGATGGCCTCCCATTACAGAATTCTTTTCCAATTGGGCACCTTCCTGGGTAATAGATCTTCTTGCCAATCTGAGCTTTATGACACACTATGAATCAATCCAAAGAGGAGTATTGGATCTAAGAGATATCTTTTATTTCTTTTCTGTAATCCTGTTTATGCTCTCTCTAACAGGTGTTATACTTCAGAATATAGGGAGCTCTTAGATGAAGCTGACATATGATAAGAAAAGACTGATTTATTCAGTAATAGGACTAATTCTGCTCTTTTTCATTATCCTGCTTGTAAACATTCTACTTTCTTTTGCCAACCTGAGGTGGGATCTTACAGAAGAAAAGCTATATACACTTTCAAAAGGAACAAAGCATATTATCTCAAAGATAAAGACACCTGTCACAATAAAGCTTTTCTACAGCAGAAGTAATCCTCATATCCCCACTTATTTGAAGCTGTATGCAAGAAGGGTAAAAGAATTCTTAGAGGAATATGAGAGGGCATCAAATGGAAAGATACATATAGAGATATATGATCCAAAACCTGATTCTGATGAGGAGGAATGGGCAGAAAAGTATGGATTAAAGGCAATGGAAACAGCAGAAGGAGAAAAGATATATTTTGGACTTGTGTTTCAGTCTGCTGACAGGATGGATAAGATTCCATTCTTAGATCCATCTGAAGAACAGTTATTAGAGTATAAGATCACAAGGGCTATATACAATCTTCAAAATCCCAAAAAAAAGGTAATTGGAATAATCAGTGGGCTTTCTGTATTTGGGGGTCAAAAAAAGGATGAATGGTTATTTATTAAGGAGTTAAAAAAGACATATAAAGTAAAGGAAATAAAAAAGGATGCAAAAGGGATTGATAAGGATGTGGATCTTTTGCTTGTAATATATCCAAAAGATATAAAGCCAAGCTTGGAATATGCAATTGACCAGTTTATCCTTTCTGGAAAGAATGCAATTATCCTGATGGATCCATATTGCCTTTCTGAAAGCAAAGGGGTTGGAACACTTCAGGGAGAGCCTCTTAAAAAGCTGTTTTCTTCTTGGGGAATAAGGTTCACATATAAGAAGGCAGTTGCTGATCTAAAAAATTCTACATATATCAGGACACAAAATATGATAAAAGAAAGTCCTGTAATTATTACTGCGAGATCTGATTCTTTTGATAAATCAAACATTATTACATCTGGCTTAGATAATATGCTTCTTCCTATAGCAGGAAGTATTGAAAAGGAAAAGGACTGCAAGCTTAAATTTGAGACACTTATTCACTCAAGTAAGGAATCTGATCTTGTAAACATATTCTTTGTAAACATGGGAACAGACTTTGTAAGAAGACAGATGAATCCAAAAGGAAAAGAATATCCATTGGCAGTAATGCTTAGAGGAAGATTTCATTCTGCATTTAAGAGCCCTCCTAAGGATGCACCAAAGGATATAAAACAGATAAAAGAAGGAAAGAAAGGGTCTGTTGTCTTGATTATAGGTGATAGCGATTTTATAGCAGATAATTTTTATGTTCAAAAAACAAATCTCCTTGGCTTTATTATAAGCAGAATATTTAATGACAACCTAAATTTTCTTTTAAATGCATGTGAATTTCTTACAGGAAATCAAGATCTTATAAGCCTTAGGACAAGGGGAAAATTTGAAAGACCATTCTTAAAGGTATTGGAACTTAAGGCAAAGGCACAGGAGAGATGGCTGCAAAAGGAAAGGGAATTGGAAAAACAAGTGGAGATATTAAATAATAGGCTAAAGCAGCTTGAA
>JALVZP010000028.1 GCA_027037575.1 Desulfobacterales bacterium
CCTCTGCACCGAATACAAAAAATCTGACATCCCTATTTCCTAAGGATCTTATAAGCTCAACGAAATACTCCTTTGGCCATCTCCTTTTAATATGATTTTTAAAAATGCTTGTTCCTGGATGAACTCCTATATTCACCTTCCTTTTAAAAGAATCAAAGAATTTCTTTCCTTCTTTTATTTCCTCTTCTGTAAGATAAATCTCTAACAGGTTATTCTGGTATCTTTTAAAATCAACTCCCAAAAATCCCAAAAGTCTCAAGTTTTCTTCTACACAATGAAGACTTGGATCTTCCTTTACAGTATAATTCTTCAAAAAGTTTGCTTCTCTTAAATCAGACCTTAAATACCTGTGTCCAATCCTCATCATTGATCCAGTAAGGAATGAAAATATGTTGTATTCCTTCCTGTTTGAGGGATAAAAGTTTATGGTAACATCATATCTTTTCCTCAGATTCTTTAACACAAACAGGGCAGCCTTAAACCTATTCCATTCTGTTAAAGGAACAAACAAGAGATTGTCTATATTTGGGTTGTTAAGAAAGATCTCATATATAGGCCTTTTTATTGTGAAGACTGTAACCTTCCAATCTGGATAAGAAGACTTGATTGCAGATATAGCAGGTATTGTCATAAGGGCATCACCAATTCCAAACTGTGGTGTTACAAGAATGTTCATATTATGCAAGATACATCATTGTTATCCATACTATCCAGAAAGATAAAATAATTGGGAAAAATTTTGCTATCCTTATATAATCAACCCTATTTCTCTCAGTGCATTTTAATATAGCAAATACCGTAGTGAGTATAAAAAGGACAAATGATAAAAGGCCAATCAAAGAAAAGAATGGATTTGGAGAAAGGTCTGTCTTCATAATATGGAGAAGTTCCTTTTTCGTATCTTTAAAGCTCTTTTTATATCCATCCTGAATGAGCATATTGGCCTTAATGGTGGAAATCTTATCTTCTAAAATACCTAATATCTCTTTATGTGGTGTCCTTATCCATCTTGTTCCATATATTGCACTTCTAAGCCTTTCATATACATAGAGCTCTTTCCTAAGTTCCTTCTTCCTATGAAATATCTTTGAAATCTTAATTAGTCTATCAATTGCCCTTTTTTCAAGTGGCGAAAAGGGTATATGCATATATACGACTAAGACATAATTGTCAGTAGCCTCAATTAATTTTCCATTTTTTTCTGCACTCTTTGCCCTTTTATAAAAGTATACCTGCTTGAGGCAAAGATACAACATTATAAAGATAAAAATCACTATAATATATCTTGCCTTCATCAGAATCCCTTGTATAAGTAATAATCATCGAATCTATTGTATTTCATTATCTGGTAGGCCAAAAAGAGATACCATTCATTCTTTGAGCTTGTGCGCATATGGAGGTTATAGGTCTTATTTTCAAATTTCACATTTACAACAGATTCAGAGCCTACTTTTCCCCTCCTTCCTATGTCATACGCAAGAAAAGTAAAATAGTTTGCATACTTCATACACAATGCCTTTGTAAAGATGTCATCTGTAGAATGATTAAGGCATGCTTCGTAATGGAGAAAATCTAAAGCCTCTTTCCTCCATCTAAAAAGCCAATCTTTAAGATCTTTAACATCTCTTTTCTTTTCCATTACAAGAAAGTCTAAGACAGAGAACTCTGATCTCAGATATTTTCCAAATGATTTCTCTATAGGAGAATTGGAAAAGACCCTTTTTTTTCTCATGTAATCCTTTAACTTAGCAAGATTTAATATATCTGATTCAAAGATCATTCCGTAAGAGTCCCTATAAATAAGCTTGCAACAGCCATTTTCTATATTCCATACCTTATCCCCTATCTTGGGAGCGGTTAGTATACAGATGTCATCCCTGAATTTTTCTACATTCTTTACATACCATCCCTGAAATATATCGTTATCTCCACTGTAAATTACTATGGATTTTATTGGCTTTATAAAGAGCTGATCTATCGTTTTGTAATAGGCCACCATATTTTTGTCATAAAAGTTCAAGAAGATGTGCTGTGGAAGGTATATAAAGGGAAATAACAGGAAAGCATGTCTTAATGGCCAGATGCCTATGAATCTTTCTCTTAGATAGATACAGATAAGCTCAAATCCGAAGGCAGAAATAATGGCATACATTAATAGTAATGGCAGGTAATATTGGTTTGCTGGTATATACCATTCATTAATTCCCATTTTTTTAAAAGAAAGGGTGAGATAAGCCAAAACTACAGAGTATGTGAATACATATAGAGATGTATAGAAAAATGCCTTCCTGTTTTTGATCCAAAGATATAGCAATCCAGAAAAAAAGAATAAAAAGGAATAGGGATGGAATTCTCGGTATAAAAGAAGAAGAGAGTTTTTTATAGCATATAAAAACCTATGAATATCAAAGAAAAGAAAAGACTTTGCTACCTGAATGGATGAAGATTTTCCATATGCCTTTCTGAGCAGTGTATAGATCAGGCTATGAAGATTTCCAGAAGGAGATATGTTTAATAAAGTTGGCTTCCAGGATCTAACAATTAGATACAAGACAGAGCTTACTCCAAGAATAAATAACATAAGGGATGGAAATGTGTATCTGAGAATGTCTTTTGGATAGAGTATTAGCAGTATAGACAAGGGCAATATGATCAAAAGTGTTGTCTGATGAAGCCCTAAGGAAAGACCTAATAGGAAAAACACAAAAAGCTGATTTCTGACTTTGTATTCTCTTAGGCTTTCATAGCCAAGGCAAAAAATAAGAAATATGAGGACTGTATTTAGTGGGTAGAATTTTGCAATAAGGGATTGACAAAAAAAGGAGTAGCAGGAAAGAAGAAGTATTGAGAAGAAAATAGAAGATTCAAGAGAAAGCCCCTCTTTTTTTAGGAACCTGAGAGCGAGAAATATGAGGAAAGAGGAAGACAAAGAAGAAACCAACGTAACCTTTGTTGGAATGTTTCCAAGTGGAAGAAAGGTAAACAGCTTGGATATCATCAGGTAGATTGGATAGCCAGAAGGATGAGCAATACCTAATCCATATGAAGCAGTAATTAATTCACCTGCATCACCTGTATTTAATGTCTTTGTCTGGAAGATAAGTAGCAGAAAAAAAGAGAGAGAGGAGATTATAAGGACCCCCTCTCTCTTAAGCCAGGTATCTTTTATTGCCATGTTGATGCATTAAGTCCACCTGAGCTTGAATCGTATACCACATATTTTCCATATCTGGTATTTGAAATGCTGAATCTAAAAGCTGTATTTCCTATAACTTGATAACCAATTGCAGTATTATTTTTGCTAAAATTAAAGGATATAGAAGCTAATGATGGAGGATAGGACTGATTATCAGCATAATAGGATTCGAGTTCATTTGCCAAATTTTTGGCATCTGAAATAGCAGTTGCCTTTGCAGCTCTCTCCCGATATTTACTGAATTGAGGAATAGCAATTGCAGCAAGAATACCTATAATTGCAATAACAATCATCAGCTCTATAAGTGTAAAACCCTTACTATTTTTTAAAGTTTTGCTTAACATAACTCCCTCCTTAATTTTTTTTCTTTTTGTTTTACCATGGATGGGTCCCAATTATTACCTCTTTTCCAAATTTATTTTCCAATTTTTTCTTTAACTCAGGTATATCTATCGGACACTTAGCTGTTTCAGTTGCCTTTACAATACATGTTCCAATAAAGATGTAGTCAAAGTCAACACCATACTGATTGCATATATCCTTTACTAATGCCATTTTTGGCATAACAAGCCCTGGACAATCACCACATGTTGTCATCGCAATCACATTTATTCCTTCATCCTTAAATCTTTCATACTCTCCAGCCCCTTCCTTTATTGCCTTAAAACACTTTATACATGCAACACAGCTTTTATCCCTTATTTTGTCACATGAAATTATAACTATATTAGCCACGCCTCTACACCTCCTTTTTTACTTTTAAGCTTTATTTAAAACAAATGATATGATAAGTCAAATATAAAATTTGCTTAGGGGAATTAAATATGAGGTTAAAGGATGTAACCATATTAGAAGACAGAGAAAATTTTAAAAATAAATGGTTTGGCTTAATTAAAATAAATCTTCCTGATCGCACAATTTCTCTTCCCTGTTCAGGTATAGTATCACAGTGGATTCAAAAGGGAGATCAGGTAGAAGTTGAAATAAAGGACATAGAAAAGCCAACATTTGATAATTATAAACTCTGGCGCATATATGAGGGAGAAAAGATAAAGGTATGGCCTCCCTTTGAGAAGTATGAAGAGATATCAATTAAGGATCCTCTGGGAAAAAGAGATATCTACAAATACAAGCTTCTTATCAGAGAAGCTGTCAGAAAGAAGGATTTCGAGCAGATCTTAGAGCTTGAACAATACCACTATGCATCCAGGAAGGAGATAATCGGGATATGGAAGTGCGACAGATGCAATAACTATATTTCCTCCAATATAAGGCCTATATGTAGTAGGTGTGGCTCTGAAGAGGTAAGCATATTTCAGATAAAGGGTTCTCTTCCCACTTCCCGTTTTCTCATCTTAAGACTTATATCAAGCTACAAGTATGAACCAGAAATAATAGGTTATGTCAGGATAGATACACCTGTTCCAAAGATGAATAGGAGGCTCTCTGATGGAACCATAGAGAGAGATATAAGAGAAAAGGTATTTCCAAAGGAATGGTTTCATCCTTTATTTTACTTCGATAAGACTGAATCGGACTACTTTGAGGAGATAAGGAAAAAGGCCATTCAAGAAACAAACACTGCTGTTTCAAGGATTTCAAGAGTAGTTATACATCCTGACTATAGGGCAGACGGTATTGGAAAGCTTGCAGTTCGCTATGCAGTAAAGTGGATTTCCGAAAGAAGGATTCCTGAAATGAAAAGAAAGAAAGAGCTTGTAG
>JALVZP010000029.1 GCA_027037575.1 Desulfobacterales bacterium
ATGTTATTGGCTCTGCGTGAACACCATGTGATCTTCCTATCATGGGAGTATCCTTATACTGAAAGGCCTTTTTCTTAATTGATTCCATAAGCTCTTTTAATCCATCTGTTATAAGGAGGGTTGCTTCTTTTAAAAGTAAGGCAAAACTTGTATCAAGTATATCTGAAGATGTAAGTCCCATATGGAAGAATCTGGAATCAGATCCAATATATTCTGATACATTGTTTATAAATGCAATGACATCATGTCTTGTCTCTTTCTCTATCTCCAGTATCCTTTCTACAGAAAATCTTGCTTTCTCTTTTATCCTTCTTGCTGCATCCTCTGGAATAATTCCTTCTTCTGCCATTGCCTCACAAACGGCTATTTCCACTTCAAGCCATTTTCTGAATCTGTTTTCCAATGTCCATATCCTTCCCATTTCTGGTCTTGTATACCTTTCTATCATCTCTTCCTCCTGTCTCTCCTTTCCTTGATCTTTTCCAATACCTTCTTGTAATAGATCTGGCTTTCTTCCAAAAATGGAGACTTTCTTCCCATCATATTCAGTTTCATTATTCTAAAGTTAATCTCTTTTATCAGCTTATACATCTCCTTTTCATCCTCCATCCCCTCTAATAGATCCTCCATCCTCCTGATCTCTTTCTTTAACTCCAGCTCTGGTGGAAGGCATCCTGCATTTTTAAGTATCTTATATGCAAGCCTTAGATCCTCTGGCACATGGCTGTAGTCTTCTAATTTAAGGGGCTTATATTTTCCTGGAAGATCCTTAAATAGGCCTTTTTCTTCAGCCTCTTTTATCTTTTTCTCTGCAATCTTTACTATGATCTTGAACAATTCCGAATCCTCCTCCCCCAGGTGTTTCTATTCTTATAATGTCCCCTTTTTTTAGAAGAATAGAAAATTTTCCACTATATTCTATCTCCTCTCCATTTCTAATTATGATGTTTCTTCCAGTTTTACCAGGCATTCCACCATAAAGCCCATATGGGGGGATCTTTCTCCTTTCAGAAAGAACAGTAACCTCTGAATCTGTTAAAAGAAGGATCTCCCTTATTATCCCATCTCCTCCTTTGTGCTTTCCAAGCCCACCAGAATCCTTTCTAATACAATATTTTTTAACCATCAAAGGATAGCTATATTCAAGCGCTTCTATTGGTGTATTCATTGTGTTTGTCATATGACACTGTACGGCATCTTCCCCATCTCCTTCTGCACTTGCTCCCATCCCACCTCCAATTGTCTCATAATATGCAAATGGTTTTCCTGAATCAGGATCAATTCCTCCAATAGATAAATTATTCATTGTTCCTTGACTTGCTGCAGGGATTCTTTCAGGAATTGCCTTTGAAAGCGCACCAAGGACTGCATCTACAATCCTCTGTGATGTTTCCACATTTCCTCCTGAAACTGCTGAAGGAAATTCTGCATCCAGGATTGTCCCTTTTTTTGTAATTACCCTTATTGGTCTCATACATCCTGCATTTGCAGGAATATCTTCCCTAATGAGGGATCTAAAAACATATAGCACAGCAGAGAAAACTACTCCATATACTGAATTTACACATCCCTTTGTCTGGGGATCGGATTCTGAAAGATCCACCTCAGCTTCATCTCCATCTATCCTTAATCTGCATTTTATCCTAATCCTTTCATTTTCAAATCCATCATCATCTAAAAAATCCTCAAACTCATATATTCCATCTGGAATCCTTCTTATAAGATCTCTCATAAGTCTTTCTGCATAATCGATTATTGCAATAGAATATGCCTTTACTTTTTCTATTCCTTCCCTTTCTATAAGCTCCTTAATTCTTCTTTTTCCAACAATATTTGCCATAACCTGTGCTTCCAGATCCCCTCTTCTTTCTTCAGGAGTCCTTACATTTCTGAGTATCATCTGAAGGATATCTTCCTGAATCCTTCCTTCTTTCATTATCTTTACAGGAGGAATAATGATCCCTTCCTGAAATATGCTATTAGAGATTGGCATAGAACCTGCATTTATTCCACCTATGTCTGCATGGTGAGCCCTATTTGCAACAAAGAGGCAGAGCTCATCTTTATAAAAAAAAGGAGAAATAACGGTTATATCTGGAAGGTGGGTTCCACCTCTAAATGGATCATTGACTATTACCATATCTCCATCTTTTAGCTCTAATCCAGATATTGCATTCTTTATTGCCCATGACATAGAACCCAGATGGACTGGTATATGAAGTGCCTGAGATACCATCTCTCCATCTGCGTCAAAGATGGCACAGGAAAAATCTCTTCTTTCCTTTATATTTGGAGAATAGGATGTCCTTTGAAGGACAACTCCCATTTCCTCTGCTATGGAAGAAAATCTATTCTTGAATATTTCAAGATCTATAGGGTTTATCTCAATTGACGATCTCATACTCTTCTATATGCATCTCCTTTTTTGGAACAAATACTACTTTCTTTCCAATTCTTTCTTCTATCTCTTCTACATATTTCTTCTTGTATTCTTTAATAAACTCCTCCACAGCTGGATTTAAAAGCACATGTATCTTTTCATTCCCCAAGCTATTCTTTCTTCTTTCCAGCTCCCTGAATATTTCATAGGATATACTTTCCTTTGATTTTACAAGCCCCCTTCCTGAACAATAAGGACATTCTTCTGCAAGAACTTCCTTAAGATCTAATCTTGTCCTTTCTCTTGTCATCTCAACAAGACCAAGGCTCGAGATATACTGTATATTTGTCTTTGACTTATCTCTGCTGAATGCCTCCTTTAAAGCTGTAAAAACCTTATCTCTATTTGACTTTTTCTCCATATCTATAAAGTCTATTACAATCAATCCGCTTATATTTCTAAGCCTTACCTGGTGTGCAATCTCCTTTACTGCTTCAAGGTTTATATTTAATGCTGTCTCTTCTAAATCATTCTCTCCCACATAGCTTCCACTGTTTACATCTATTGCAGTAAGAGCCTCTGTTTGCTCTATTACAATAAATCCACCTGATTTTAAAGGAACTTTTCTTTTAAAAACTGTATTAATCTTTCCCTCTATCCCATATTTTTCAAATATTGGTTTTTCCCCCCTATATAGCTCTATTGAATATCTCAGGCCAGGTGCAAAATCATTTATAAAGCCAAGTATTTCCCTGTATCCATCTAAGGAATCTATTATCAATTTGTCTACATCTCTTGTGAATAGATCCCTTATGGATTTTAGGATAATAGATGGCTCCCTGTGGATAATAGAAGGTGCAGAATACCTTTTGCTTTTTTCCTTTATGTCATTCCACAACTTATACAAAAAGTCCATTTCCTGTTTTAACTTTTCCTTTGTCATTCCCTTACTTATTGTTCTTACAATAACTCCCATATCCTTCTCAGGCCTTATCTCAGTAGCAATCTTTTTTAGTCTCTCTCTCTCTTCCTTTTCTTTTATCTTCTTAGAAACACCTATGTTCTTATTATAGGGCATAAGGACAAGTCTTCTTCCAGCAATTGCTAAATTAGTAGTAAGTCTTGCCCCTTTACCCTTAGTTGGTGCCTTTATTACCTGAACAACAATCTCCTGGCCTTCATAAATAAAATCTTCTATTCTGGATTGATTTTGATGAGAGGCTATATCCTGTATTCCTAAAAATCCTGTTCTTTCTATTCCTATATCTATAAATGCTGCCTGTATTCCTGGAAGGACTCTTACTACTTTCCCCTTGTATATATTTCCCAAGATATCCTGAAAATTATGTCTTTCTATATAAAGTTCTGCTAATCTTCCATCTTCTAAAAGAGCAACCCTTGTTTCATAGGGTCTGGAATTTATTATAAGTTGAGCTGGCAATCATATCACCTGCCTCATCCTTATTATCCTTAATATGTCTTTTTTTCCTATCCCAAAGATATTTTCTATTATATCTGAAACCCTTATCTCAACCCCTGTTCCATGCCTTATTACTATATTTATCCTGTCAGGAGCATCAAAGGAAATTGCTTTTATTATCTTTTTTATATCAACCTCTTTGTCACCCTTTTTTACATAGAACTCTTTTTTCTCAAAAAATTTTTCCAGAACAGATCTTTTTAAGACTCCATCTTCTGCAACAACTGTATAATGACTTTCCTTTGGGAAAATCTTGCTCTTTAAAGGAACTTCATAAAGTGATAATGCCCTTATTCCTCTTGGAAATTCCCTATTTATCCTGTGCTTTGCCTCAGATGTATCAATTCCATCCTTTACCTGAAAATCCATTACTTCACATACACTTTCTATACCAACAGGAAGTGCATGAGAAAATGAAACCTTTGGAGCAGGATGAAATCCCTCAGAATATGCAAGATCTATGTCTGCCCTCCTTAATGCCCTTATTATTGCCCTCATTGTCTCTAAATGACTTAAAAATCTTGCAATATCTATCTTTGTATAAACCATACGATACTTCCTTATAGTCTTCTCCTTCTTTTCCCTTTTTTCCACCCTTATATCATTCAGCTTAGCTCCTTTATATAAAACAAGATTTAGCTCTTTGTTGCATACCCCACATCCACTGCACTTTATCCTGCAATCATCTGTATATCTTTTTTCAAATGCCTTTTTTCGCTCTGATAAGAAGAATTCCTTCTTTATGCCGCAGTCTATATGATCCCATGGAAGTCTTTCCTCGGGATCTCTTTCTCTCAGATAATAGGATGGATCTATGCCAGATTCATAAAATGCCTTATCCCATATTTCCTTTTTAAACTGATCTGCCCATGAATCAAATCTTGCTCCTAATTTCCATGCAGAAACTATTACATCAGAAAGCCTTTTATCCCCCCTTGAAAATATCCCTTCAAGCCAGCTTAACTCAGGTTTGTTCCACTTTACCCTTACAGGATATCTCCTTAATGAATCCTTTATAGAAAATATTTTGTCCTTTGCTTCTTCTATACTTA
>JALVZP010000030.1:0-15088 GCA_027037575.1 Desulfobacterales bacterium
TGCCTATATACAGATGCAAATCTTACATATGCAACATCATCCCATTCCCTTAGCTTCTTTATAACCATCTCTCCTATTTCAGAGCTTGGTATCTCTTTTTTCCCAAGTTCTTGAAAATATGCCTCCATGAAATCTACAAATTCTTCGATCTGTTCCATACTTATAGGTCTTTTTTGACATGCCTTCTGTATACCTGCAATAATCTTATCTCTATTGAATGGTTCTCTTCTTCCATCTTTTTTTATTACCATGGGGAGGTTTACCTCTACCCTTTCGTATGTAGTAAATCTTCTCCCACATTCATTACATTCCCTTCTTCTTCTTATTACCCTTCCATCCTTGCTTAGTCTTGAATCTATTACCCTGTTGTTTATCTTAGAACAGTAAGGGCATCTCATTTCTTAAACCTCTTCACCTTTATTCCTGCCTCCTTCAGCATCTCCATGGCAAGTGGATCATCATATCCTTCTTCATATATGACCTCCTTTATCCCTGCATTTATTATCATCTTTGCACATATAACACATGGGGAATTTGTGCAGTAGAGGGTGGAGTCCTTTATGGAGATCCCATGAAGTGCTGCCTGAATAATTGCATTCTGTTCAGCATGAAGACCTCTGCAGAGTTCATGCCTCTCGCCTGAAGGTATCTGATTCTCTTTTCTTATACACCCAACTTCTTCACAATGTTTGAGGCCTGCTGGAGCACCATTATACCCTGTTGCAAGTATCCTTTTATCTTTTACAATAATAGCACCTACCTTTCTTCTAAGACATGTAGATCTTTTTGCCACTATCTTCGTTATTTCCATAAAATATTCTTCCCAGCTTGGGCGAGGCAACTTATTCCTCTTTTTCCAGGAAGGTATAGATAGGAAAGTTCTTGCAGAGCTCTCTTACTTCACTTCTCACCTTTTCTATTACCTTATCAGAATCTATATTCTCTAAGACATCCTTAATAAACCTTGCAATGAGCCTCATCTCATCCTCTTTCAGCCCTCTTGTAGTAAGTGCAGGAGTTCCTATCCTTATCCCGCTTGTTATCTTGGGACCTCTCTTGTCAAATGGAATGCTATTCTTGTTTACTATAATCCCTGCATTTGACAAGGCCTCCTCTGCCTGCTTTCCTGTAATCCCCTTATTTGTAAGATCAACGAGCATGAGGTGATTGTCTGTTCCACCTGAAACAAGCCTAAATCCATATCTCATAAGCTCTTCTGCCAATACCTTTGCATTTAATACTACCTGCTTCTGATATTCCTTAAATTCAGGACTCATTGCCTCCTTAAATGCTACTGCCTTTGCAGCAATTATGTGCATAAGGGGGCCACCCTGTATCCCAGGAAATATTGCCTTATCCACCTTCTTTGCATATTCCTTCTTTGTAATAATAAATCCTCCTCTTGGGCCACGAAGTGTCTTGTGTGTTGTAGATGTAACAAACTCTGCAATTCCAACAGGAGATGGATGAAGATCTGCTACAATTAGACCTGCAATATGTGCAATATCTGCCATAAAGAATGCATTAACCTCTTCTGCAATCTCCTTAAACTTGGAGAAGTCAATTACCCTTGGATATGCACTTGCACCAGCAACAATCATCTTTGGCTTATATTCCTTAGCAAGGCTTCTTACCTGGTCAAAGTCGATCCTTTCAGTATCTGGGGAGACACCATAGAAGATGGCATTAAAAATTGAGCCAGAAAAGCTTACTTTGCTTCCATGACTGAGATGACCCCCATGGGCAAGATCCATTCCCATTATCAGATTCCCTGGCTTTAGGACAGAAAAATAGACAGCCATATTTGCCTGAGATCCAGAATGGGGCTGGACATTTACATGTTCTGCATTAAAGAGCTTCTTTGCCCTTTCTATTGCAAGATTCTCTACTATATCTACATATTCACATCCACCATAGTATCTTTCACCAGGATATCCTTCTGCATACTTGTTTGTCATAACATTTGCATGTGCCTCTATTACTGCTCTGCTTGCATAGTTTTCAGAGGCAATCATAAGGAGATTCTCTTTTTCTCTCTTTATCTCCTTAGAGATTGCCTCAAATACCTCAGGATCTACTTCCCTAAGACTCTTCTCCTCCAAGGCCCTACTCCTTATCTATATCTATTTTTTCTACCCTTCTCTTATGTCTTCCACCCTCAAAGGGTGTTTCCAAAAATGTCCTTATCATCTCAAAGGCAATTCCATCTCCAATTACCCTTCCTCCCATAACAAGTATGTTTGCGTCATTATGTAGTCTGCTATATTTTGCAGTGTATATGTCATGACAGAGTGCTGCCCTGACTCCTTTGTGTCTGTTTGCAACCATGCTCATTCCAATACCTGTTCCACAGATAAGTATTCCAAAATCATATTCCTTTGACAGCATCGCCCTTGCAAGTCTATGCCCTATATCAGGATAATCAGATGGACTTTTGTCATAGACTCCAATATCTTCTACCTTCAATTTCAACTCATCCTTTATAAATTCCTTACACCTTTCCTTAAGATCAAACCCTGCATGATCAGATCCTATTACTATCTTCATTTCTATTCCTCATATCTTCCAAATACAAGGGTTGCATTTGTCCCACCAAAACCAAATGAATTAGAAAGAGCAATCTTTACATTTGTCTTCCTTGCCTTATTTGGCACATAGTCTAAATCACATTCTGGATCTGGGTTTTCATAATTTATTGTTGGAGGAATTATTCCAGTATTTATTGTCATAATAGAAAATATTGCCTCAATTGCACCTGCTCCACCTAAGAGATGGCCTGTCATGGATTTTGTAGAGCTTATAGAAACCTTATAAGCATGATCCTTAAATAAGGCTTTAATTGCCTTTGTTTCTACCTCATCATTTAGCTTTGTGCTTGTTCCATGTGCATTTATATAATTCACATCCTCTGGCTTAATCCCTGCATCCTCCAATGCCATCTTCATGCAATTGATTGCACCAATTGCAGTCGGATCAGGTGCAGCAACATGATATGCATCACTGCTCATCCCATATCCTAAGATCTCTGCATATATCTTTGCTCCCCTTTCCCTTGCATGATTCAGCTCTTCCAAGATAAGTATCCCAGCTCCTTCTCCCATAACGAATCCATCCCTTTTCAGATCAAATGGCCTGGATGCCTTTTCTGGCTCATCATTTCTCTGAGAAAGGGCATGCATTGCACAGAATCCCCCAAATGCAAGTGGGGTTATTACTGCCTCTGATCCACCCGTAATCATTACATCTGCTCTCCCTTCTCTTATAAGCCTGAAGGATTCCCCTATTGCATGTGCACTTGCAGCACATGCTGTTGTGATGGAGGTATTTGGGCCTCTTGCCCCAAACTCTATTGCAATCTCACCTGCTACCATATTTGCTATTATTCCTGGAATAAAGAATGGACTTATCCTCTTTGGCCCCTTTTCCAAAAGCACTTTATGAAAATGCTCTATCATGGGAAGACCGCCTATTCCAGACCCTGTTACGCATCCTACTCTGTCTCTATTATTCTCATTTATCTTTAGCCCTGAATCCTCCATAGCCATCCTTGCAGATGCAATGGCAAAATGTATAAATGTATCAAAGTGTCTTATTTTCTTTTTTTCCATAAATTCTTCTGGTTTGAATCCCTTTACTTCAGCAGCAATCTTAGAAGGAAAGGAACTTGCATCAAACTTGGTTACTGGTCCTATGCCTGATCTTCCTTCGCATATAGATCTCCAGCTCTCTTCCACTCCAATTCCCACAGGGGTAACCATTCCCATGCCTGTAACTACAACTCTCCTCCCCTGCTTCATAGATTCCTCCTATCTTTATACTGCTTCTAATGCCCTTTCTATGTAATCGATTGCATCCTGAACAGTAACAATCTTTTCCGCATCCTCATCAGGAATAGTAATACCGAACTCTTCTTCAATAGCCATTATCAGCTCTACCTGATCCAATGAATCTGCTCCCAAATCATCCACAAATGATGCCTCAGGAACTACCTCATCTTCACTTACATCCAGCTGTTCACAGATGATCTTTTTTAGCTTCTCTTCTACACTTGCCATCTTTCCTTTTTACCTCCTTTTATTTTTTCTTCTACATATACATACCACCATTGACATGTATTACCTGACCTGTAACATAGCTCGCTCCCTCAGAGCAAAGCCAATATACCACTTCAGCCACCTCTTCTGGATCTCCAAGCCTTCCTATTGGAATCTGCTTTAGAAACTCCTCCTTCACTTTGTCAGGAAGTTTGGCAGTCATTTCAGTATCTATAAATCCTGGAGCAACTGCATTTACCATTATCCCTCTTCCTGCCACTTCCTTTGCAACAGATTTAGTAAATCCCATTATTCCAGCCTTTGATGCAGCATAGTTTGCCTGACCTGCATTTCCAATCTGCCCGACTATGGAGGCAATATTTACTATCCATCCTCTTCTTTGTTTTATCATATTTCTCAATACTGCATGGGTGCAGTTATAGACCCCTTTTAGATTTACATTTAAGACAATATCCCAGTCATTTTCATCCATCCTTATGAGCAATTTGTCTTTTGTTATGCCCGCATTATTTATCAGGACATCCACCCTTTTGTATTCAGAAAATATCTTCTCAAATACAGAATCTACTGCCTTTTTGTCGGACACATCCACCTTAAAACTTTTTGCCTCTATACCCTTTTCCTTCAATAAATTCAATGTCTCTGAGGAGGCGGATTCATCAGGGTCATAATGAAAAATGATTATATGGGCATTTTCTTCTGCAAACTTTAATGCAATTGCCCTTCCTATTCCCCTTGATCCTCCTGTAACAACTACTACCCTTCTATCTTCCATACCCATCTCCCATATTACTTAATTCTGCAAGGAATTTGTCTAATATATTATTTCTAAAAAAAATGGAAGCCATAATTATGGCGTTTTTTATAGCCTTTGAAGAAGATCTTCCATGACATATTATTCCTAAGCCATTTATCCCAAGAAGTACTCCACCACCATATTCTTCATAATCAAGTTTATTGGAATCCATAAGCAGAAGGGTTTCCTTTTTTAAAATCCAATCCTTTATATACTGTGCTGTTCCTTCAGCTATCTTTAATGCTATATTCCCAACAAATCCATCACAAACTATTACATCAGCAACATTTTCAAAGATTGATGTCCCTTCTACATTGCCAACAAAATTGAAGTTACTCTTTTTAAAAAGATCATGTCCCTGTCTTACTAATCTATTTCCCTTGTTCTCTTCTTCTCCTATGCTAAGAAGTCCTATTTTTGGTTCTTCTATATTTAAAAATGAACTCGCAAGGGCAGACCCCATTAGAGCAAATTGATATAGATTCTGCACCTTACAATCCACATTTGCTCCGGAATCTATTAATATAAACCTGCCCTTTTTTCCAGGTAGTATGCTTGCTATAGCAGGCTTTTCTATGCCTTTGATAAGTCCAAGATTGAATATTGCAGATGCGACAAATGCACCAGAGTTTCCAGCACTTACTACTGCATCCACTTTTTTCTGGTTTAGCAGCTCAAATGCAATTTTGATAGAAGAGTTCTTTTTCTTTAAAATGGCCTTTGTGGGAGACTCATCCATATATACCTTCTCTGGGGAATGAAATATCTCTATCCTATCTAAAAATTCATATCCCTTTAGAAACTTATTAATTTCCTTTTTATCTCCAATCAGAACTATATCTTCCTCTATATCTTGCAACGCCTCCAATGCCCCTTTTATTATTTCCTTGGGGGCATAGTCTCCGCCCATTGCATCAACAGCTATCTTCATAGTTCATTAATTATTCTTCTTCAACTTTTAGTATCTTCCTTCCTCTATAATATCCACATTCAGGACATACATGATGGGGAAGGACGGGTTCATGACACCTTGGGCATGTGCTGAGATTAGGGACCTTTACCCTGTGATGGGATCTTCTCATATCTCTTCTGGATCTGGATGTCCTTTTCTTTGGAACAGCCATAATAGATCTCCTTTCATTATTTTTTTAAAAGCTCTTTTAATTTTGCAAATGCAGGATGCCCTGTTTCTTTTTTACAGCTACACTTTTCTTTATTGAGGTTTTTCCCACATATTGGACAAAGACCTGCACAATCTTCCTTGCAGAGGATCTTCATAGGGATAGAAAGATATATCTCTGATCTAATGATTTCATCCAGCTCTATCTCTTCTCCTGAAATAAAGACTACTGCCATATCATCCTCACTAAGCTCTATTTCTTCTTCCTTAACCTCTGAATAAGGGGCAAGAAATATCCTGAATTCTGTCTTCAAATCAAAGTGAAATGCCTCTATACATCTATCACATCTAAGTATAAGACCACCATGAAGGCTTCCTTCTACTACATACCTTTCTCCTGCCCTTCTTATATGAAGGTGAACATCTATCCCGCTGTCCAATCCCAAGATAGGATTGTCATACTCATCTGCCTTCCACCAGGAAGGAGGAAGAGTGAAATCTATATTAACAGGCTTTTCAAAAGCCGACTTTAGATCAAATATCATGATGACCCTATGCAAGGTAAGAAATATCAGCTAAATATATAAGAGATTCTATTCTTGTCAAGATTTTTGAGTCTCACTTTCTATCCAATTAAGATAGTCCTTACTTCCTTCCAGTATTGGAACTGCTATTATCTCTGGAACTTCATATGAATGAATCTCTTTTATAGCAGATTCAACCTTTTTAAAAAGCCCTTTTTTTGTTTTAAAAAATATCATCCACTCCTCTGACTCCTCTATCCGTCCCTTCCACCAATAAATGCTTTTTATTGGCCCCAAAATCTGGGCACATGAAACAAGCCTTTTTTCTATTAATTTTTTTGCTATGTCTTCTGCCTCCCTTTTTTTGTCAGTTGTGGTTGTTATTTGGATGTATTCTTCCATTTTTGCTCCTTTACAAATCTGCCTTCTTGTTTTAAACAAATAAAGTGTAAAAAATATAAGGAGAAAAGTCTATGCCAGAAATTAAGGTTATCATACTGGGTGGAGTTGTATTGGCGTCCATTGTAGGACTTTGGGCATTTATACACTACATCTTTCTGAATCCAAAGATAGAAGAGCCTGATGGAAAGGCAAGGATTACTGGAAGCTGTGGAGATACAATGGAGCTGTATTTAAAGTTTAAGGATGGAAGGGTTGTAGATACTTCTTATTGGACAGATGGCTGCACATATAGCTTTAATTGTTTGGTTGCAGCAGCAGATCTTGCCAAGGGAAAGACACCAGAAGAGATTATTGAGATAGATGCAGAAAAGATTAAAGAGTATGTTGGTGATCTTCCAAGTGATCACTTCCACTGTGCAAAACTGGCAGAGGAGACCCTTCAGGCAGCTCTGGATGATTATATGAAAAAGCTGATAAGGCAGGAAAAGGAAATGAAGAAATTAGAAGAATGTAGTCTCTGTGACAAGTGTTGTGATAAGTGTAAGGTCTAAGAGATCCTCCTTTGAAAATTTCCTTGACATAAGGAAATATATTGATTAATCTTTCCTTATACCAATGAAAGAAATCCTAAAAGCCATAATTAGGGAATTTCACTTAAATGATCTTCCAGCCTTTATATCAAGAGAAATTTCCGTCCCTCTTTTTAGTGGGAAGATAATTACGATAATAGGTCCCAGAAGAGCAGGAAAGACCTATGCCTTTTATCAGCTAATAGCCAGACTTCTGGAAAAAGGAGTCCCTAAGGAAAGGATACTCTATCTTAACTTTGAAGATGAAAGGCTTGATTTTATTCCTCAAAGCCTTGATCTTATACTCCAGGCTTACAGAGAACTTTATCCTGAAGCTGATCTTAAAGAGACTTTTTTCTTCTTTGATGAGATTCAAAATGCTCCATCTTGGGAAAGATTTATAAGAAGGATCTATGATCACTATAGCCATAATCTGTTTCTCACAGGTTCTAATTCAAAACTTCTCTCTTATGAGATAGCCACATCCCTTAGAGGAAGAACTTTAACCTATGAGATAAGTCCTTTAAACTTCAGGGAGTTTTTAAGGTTTAAAAGTTTTCAATTTGATTCTGATAAGGACTTTTACCATCCTCAGAAAAAGGCAAAGCTGATATCGCTTTTTCAAGAGTATCTATCCTTTGGAGGCTTTCCTGAAGTGGTTCTGCTGCCTGAAGAGCTTAAAATTAAGACACTTCAGGAATACTTTGAAGTGATGCTTTATAGGGATCTTGCAGAACGTTATCAGATTAAAGATACCTTAACACTCAAATTTTTTCTCAAAAGGCTTATTGAAAATACTGGAAAGACCCTGTCAGTTCACAAGATATATAATCAACTCCGTTCCCAAGGTCTGAAGGTTGGAAAAGATACCTTATATCGATACTTAGAGTATGCAGAAACGGCTTTCTTTGTGAGACTCTTGAAAAAATATAGCCATTCTGTGACCAAGTCAGAACTCGGAGAAAAAAAGGTGTATCCTGTAGATACAGGTTTTATAAAAAGCTTAAGGCACTTAAAAGAAAGAGATTGGGGGACACTTCTTGAGACTGCTGTGTTTACAATGCTACATAATGAGGGAAAAGAACTGGTATATTACAAGGGCAGGAAAGAGTGTGATTTTATAGTGGAAGGAAAAGTAGCTATTCAGGTGGCCTATGACATTTCAGATGAGGAAACCCTGAAAAGAGAGATGGATGGGCTAAAGGAAGCTTGTAAACGCGTTGGTCTTAGTGAAGGATTAATATTCACCTTTGATGCTGAGGATACCTTAGATCTGAACTCCATAAAAGTAAGGATTATTCCTGCTTATAAGTTCATGCTTAAGAGCTTGCCCCTTCCTTTATCTTTTTAGCCAAAGAGATGAGTATGTCTTCCTGGTTCAGGCTTGGATCTTCTATAACCATGTCATAGAGTATTTTTAATATCCTTCCTACCTCAGGCCCTTCTGGTATTCCAAGAACATCCATTATTATATTCCCATTTATCTTTAGATCCTTTATGCTCAAGGCAAATCCTTTTTCCAGCTCCTTTTTTACCCTTTCTCTAAGCTCTTCCAAAAGCTTTATTTCCAAAGACTTATCTGTTCCATGTGCAATAAAATCTGCCTTTCTAAGAGAGATAAGAGGCATGATGAGATCCTTCCCTACTCTTTTTATAAGCCTCCTTATCGTAGAATCGCTCCAATCAGAAGAATAGTTTAGCATATGCTCCCTTACCAGTTTTGTAACTTTTTCTATCATCTCATTGCTAAATCTTAGTCTCCTCATTATCTGATCTGTCATCTTTGCACTTTCCTTTTCATGCCCATAAAATACTACCCTTCCCCTTACCTTCTTCTTTGTCTTTGGCTTTCCTATATCATGAAACAGTGCAGAAAGCCTAAGTATTGGGTCTGGTTCTACATTATCTAAGGTGATAAGGATATGCTTAAAGACAGTGTATCTATGAAACCTGTTTTGTCTTACCCCATAGCATTGAACAAGCTCTGGTATTATGTGCTTCAGAAGGCCACATCTATGCATAAGCGCTATCCATTTAGAAGGAGAAAGGGTAAGGATTGTCTTTAAGAGTTCATCCCTTATCCTCTCTTCTGAGACATTTTTTATAAGATCTGACATAAGAGTAATGGTCTGAAGGGTGTTTTTTTCTATTCTAAAACCAAGCTCAGCCGAGATCCTTATTGCCCTGAGCATCCTCAATGGATCTTCATTAAATCTTTCCTTAGAATCCTCAGTAGCCCTTATTAACTTCCTCTTTATGTCCCTTCTTCCACCATAGGGATCTATTATCCTTTCTGAATCAGGATCATATGCCATTGCGTTTATCGTAAAATCCCTGTGCCTTAGATCCTCTATCAGGTCATTTCCTCTAAATGGTGTAATCTCATAGTTTTTCCCCTTAATTACAACAGTTACTGTGTCATGCTTTAGGGAAAATACGGTTTTGTCCTTAAAGATCTCTATTATTTCTTTAGAAGACATAGAGGTCGTAATATCCCAGTCTTTTACCTCCTTATTCAAAAGCCAATCCCTTATTACACCTCCAACAGGATATGCCTCATGCCCTTTGTCCTTTATCCTCCTTAAGATGAATCTTACTTCCTTTGGGATAGGTATCTTCATGGTTATAAAAAAAGCCCCACAAGATCTTTTAGATCCTGTGAGGCCTAATTCCTATTCAATTCCTCTTATTCTACCTTTGGCCTTGGAAGCATTCCAGCAAGCTTTGCTATTTCAGGAACCCTGTGCTCCCACTCTATTGCCATTAGATGGACTCCTGCAACCCCTTCCATCTCTTTTAGCTCTTGGATCTGTTCAACTGCAATCTTTATTCCCTCTTCTGCTGCCTTTCCTTTTCCTGCCCCTCTTAGCCTTTTTATAAGCTCCTCTGGGACATCCATTCCTGGAACCTGTGTGGCCATATATCTTGCCATACCAACACTCTTAAGTGGTGTGATTCCTGCAAGTATATAGCATCTTTCATGAAGCCCCATATCTACTACTCTCTTCATAAATTCCCTAAACCTTTTCATATTATAGATACACTGCGTCTGTATAAAGTCAGCACCTGCATCTATTTTCTTTTTCAGGCGATATACCCTGAATTCTAATGGCTCTGCAAATGGGTTGCATGCAGCTCCAATAAATATCTTTGGAGGGACATCTATTTTTTCACCATTTAAAAACGCCCCTTCATCTCTCATCTTCTTTACCATGCTTATTAACTGGATAGAGTCTATGTCGTATACATTCTTTGCCTCTGGATGATCTCCAAACCTCTGATGGTCACCTGAAAGACACAGCATATTCTTTATCCCATGGGCAGAAATCCCAAGTATATCGCTTTGCATAGCAAGTCTGTTTCTGTCACGACATACCATCTGGAAATTAGGATCAAGCCCTTCCTCTTTTAATATGAGACATGCTGCCCAACTTGACATCCTGACTACTGCAGTCTGGTTATCCGTAACATTAACTGCATCTACGCAACCTTTAAGGTGTTGTGCCTTCTTCCTTACTACCTCTACATTTGCACCCCTTGGTGGTCCACATTCTCCAGTAAATGCAAAATATCCTGCCTTTAAGACCTTTTCTAAATTACTGCCAGATTTGTATTCTGTCATTTTGCAAGCTCCTCCCTGACCATTTTTCTTGGTCCACCATCCCTTGCAGTAAGCCAGCTCTTAGGTGGTCTTATCTTTAATAGCTCTTCTAAGCGTCCTTGAGCCATCATCTTTCTTACTATCTTATCCCATATGCAATCTATCTCAGGAGATACTTCGCATTTTCCATGATTTGATCCACCACAAGGGCCGTTCATAAGGCTCTTTGAACATCTTGCTATAGGACACATAGTTCCATAATAGTGGATAACACACTGACCACATCCTGCACATCTTTCTGCCCATACTCCATGCTCAATTGCTCCACCCATAAACTTGGTATTTACTCCAGGAAATACCATTATATCAGGATATCTTTCAGCAATAAATTGTGGCCCAACCCCACAGGCAATAGAAACTACTGCATCATAGTCTTTGATTATATCCCTCAGCTCCTCTATATACTCAGGATCACATTGCCTCTCCAGGGTGATTTCTCCTACTTCCACCTCTTTTCCTTTCTTCCTCATTCCAATCCTGATTGAGGAGGCAAGTATTGCTACCTCCTTTGCGCCACCCACATTACATACTGTTACACATCCCTTACATCCAACAACCAAGATCTTACTAAAGTCCTTTACCATCTCAAGTATCTCACTTATAGGCTTTGCCTCAGCTATTATCATCTTTCCTACCTCACAAATTTTATATTTTACTTAAAATATCGGACCTAATTGGTTGATTTTATTGACCATTTCTTTAGCAATATCCACAAAATCCTGCCCCTTTCCTGCATAAAGGCTAAATACTTCAATCCTATCAGGCTCAATTCCCATCTCTTCCAGCATCTTCTTTACATGTTCCACTCTCTTTTTTAGCTTCAATATTCCATTTATATATTGGCAGCTATCCTCCTGACATCCAAAGACACAGACTCCATCTGCACCATTCTCAAATGCCTTAAGGAGATGAAGTATCTCTATCCTCCCTGTACAGGGGACATTTATTAGCTTTACCTCCTCTGGCAGATAAAGATTCATCTTATTTGCTATCTTTGCTGCTGAGGATGCACAATTGGAACAATAAAAGGCAATGATCTTTGGTCTAAAATCTTGCATTTTTCTCTCCTTGCTTTAAGCTATTTGTTTTTTCAAAAGAATAGCTGGTGCCTGAACCAGCATCTGATCACTGCAATATGTCATTTTTATTGCCTTTCCTGGACATTCTGATACACATATACCACAACCTTTACAGAGAAGAGGATCAATAAATGCAGCTCCCCTTTCATGGTCTATTCTTGGGATTCCAAATGGACATGTCCTTACGCATGTGCAGCATACAGCACACTTTCCAGGATCTACCTCTGCAACTGCCCCTCCCTTAAGGACATATTCCTTCTTTAATATGGAAATTGCCTTTGATGATACTGCCCTTGCCTGAGATATACACTCACTTATATCCTTTGGATAATTTGAGACACCTGCTATAAATATTCCCTCCTTTGTAGATTCCACAGGCTTTAGCTTCTCTGGAGATTCTGCGAAGAATCCATCCTCATTCAGTTCTATTCCAAATACCTCTGATATCTCCTTATTTGACACAGGTTCTATTGCTGTCTGAAGTGAGAGAAGATCCGCCTTTATAAGAATATCTTTCTGCAGTATAGGATCAAACACTACTACCTCTATCTTTCCATCACCTGCTTCCCTAACGACTGGTTTTCTTTCAAGCTCATACCTTATGAAGACAATACCCTTTTCGCGCGCCTTTCTGTATAAGAGCTCTTTAAATCCAGGTGTTCTTATGTCCCTGTTCAGGATATAGATCTCCATATCTGGATTCTTTTTCTTCATTTCAAGGGCAGTCTTTATAGAGAAACTACAGCATATGTTGCTACAGTAAGGATGGCTACTATCCCTTGATCCAACACACTGGATAAATACAGCAGTATCTATTGATTTTGGATAATCAGGATCTTCTACCAGCTTCTTACTAAGCTCAGACCAGAGAAGAACCCTCTCATTCTCTCCGTAAAGATACTCTTTGGTAGAAGATGCCTCTCCTCCTGTAGCAATAATAGTAACACCATGCCTTATATCTATTTCTCTTCCATCCTGAACAATTGTTGTCAGGAAATTACCAGATGTCCCTAAGCTCTTTTTTACTTCAGCATTCTTCATTATGTTCACATTATCACTTGATTCAAGCTTTGAGATAAGCTCTTTTACATATGATGCTACATCCTCTCCATTCCATGTCTCTCTTATAAAGAGTGAATGTCCACCAAGCCTATCTGTCTTTTCGATCAAAGTTACAGGATATCCCTTTTCTGATAGACTCAATGCTGCCTCAAGTCCTGTGATACCACCTCCAACAACCAGAACATGTTTTGAAACAGGAACCTTCATAACAGAAAGTGGTGCATCAACTGTTGCCTTTACTAATGCAAGCCTTATTTTATCCTCTATCTGGTCCTTCTTATTTACGGAGCTAAGATCTACTGCCTCATAGAGATAGGGATTGAGTCCTGTAGAAAGTAGAGCATCCTGTATGATCTCTTTATGAAGAAATGGTCTACAGCTTGCAAATATGAGCCTATTCGCACCAGTGTCCTTCATCAGGGATATGATCTCCCCTTTTATATCCCCTTTTATTTCCTTAACCTTTACTATCCTAAGTTCCCTGCCAGCTATGTCTTCTACCATCTTCCTTACTTCATCTGAAAGCTCAGGACATGCAAGATATGCAAATGCTATTTTCGGATCCTCTCCTGAAACATCCCTTATCTCAAGATATTCCTTAGGAGGTTCAAATGGATCTGGCTCTATTTCATTCAAGATAATATCTACAGCAGATCCTGCCTGAGATATGACCTGTCCAATATCTTGGGGTTCTAATATGGCTCCACACGCAAATACACCGGGGATATTTGTCTTTCCTGGATTCAGTTCTTCAGTCTTTATAAAACCATTTTCATTTAATTCAACACCAAGATTTTTTGCTATTTCTACAGTATCCTTTGATGGTCTAAGACCAACTGAAAGGACGACAAGGTCAAATTTTTCAATAAAGGGCTCACCTGAATCATCCACAAACTTTATTGCTATTTCGTCTCCTTGAGGATCTATTGTATGGATCCTGCATCTTATAAGCCTTATCCCTTTATCTATCGCATTGTTCATATACTCTTCAAATCCTTTTCCATGTGCCCTCATGTCCATATAGAAGATGGTAGCATCGATTTCAGGATTTACTTCCTTTGTATTTATTGCTTCCTTTAGTGCATACATACAGCATACAGAAGAGCAATATGGAGCATCGCATCTGTTTATATCACGAGATCCAACGCACTGAAGCCATGCAATCCTTTCTGGTATCTTTCCATCGGAAGGCCTTTTTATAACGCCAGCATTTGGCCCGAGTGGTCTTTGAAGCTGCTCATACTCTAAGCTTGTCAATACATTTGGATGAGAATAGAAGTAGTTTTCATAGATAGAAGGATCAAATATGTCAATTCCTCCTGCAAGGAGAATCCCTGCAACATTCAGATTTACATCCCCTTCTGGAGTCTTAAGCTTTACATCAAAGTTTCCTGCTTCTCCTGAAATGGAATCTATCTCCGTATTCAAAAATACTTTTACATTAGGGTCCTGCTCTAATAAAATTGATCTTGGATCAATCTTACAACAGGCACAAACAGGGTATATCCTATGAAGATTTGGAATCATACCACCAAGTCTGTCTGACTTTTCCACTAAATATACTCCATGTCCCAAGGAGGAAAGTTGTAAGGCTGATTCTATACCTGCAATGCCTCCACCAATTATCAGAATCTTTCCTTTATATCCCATAGCACCTTCTCCCAGAAAAATGTCGTTATTAATTGACATAATAAATCAGAAAGTGTCAAGTAAATTTTGAACGGCACTTGGTATAGACATATTTACCACCCTTAGGGGCTGAAAGGAACTTAGTAAATATACCCACCTTTGTAAACAGATCTTCCATAAGGAACACAGGA
>JALVZP010000030.1:15098-15345 GCA_027037575.1 Desulfobacterales bacterium
ACTAAATATACTCCATGTCCCAAGGAGGAAAGTTGTAAGGCTGATTCTATACCTGCAATGCCTCCACCAATTATCAGAATCTTTCCTTTATATCCCATAGCACCTTCTCCCAGAAAAATATCGTTATTAATTGACATAATAAATCAGAAAGTGTCAAGTAAATTTTGAACGGCACTTGGTATAGACATATTTACCACCCTTAGGGGCTGAAAGGAACTTAGTAAATATACCCACCTTTGTAAACAGA
>JALVZP010000031.1 GCA_027037575.1 Desulfobacterales bacterium
CTATACTTACAGCTCCTGAACCAGCACCAATGTCCCATATCACTCCTTTTTTGGGAGGCCTTAATTTATGAATTACGCATGCCCTTATTTCATTCTTTGTTATCATTCCCTTAATATGTTCTATCTCTTTTTCTTCAAGTCCAAAAAGGATAGGAAAATCAGAAAAATTTTGGAAATTGTCAGATAGGCTTGCAATGACAAAGTTTGGCTCTTTAAAAGTTTGCTTTGCTACTTCATCTAAGGAAGCAACTGTAACTTTTTCATCCTCATATCCGAGTCTTTCAAAGATATAAAATGTTAATCCTGATTTTGTCTTTTTCATTATCTCTCTTGCCATCACATCAGGACTATTTTTGGGGTCTGTTAATATGGCTACTCTGCCATCTTTTGATAACACATCAAAAAGACTTTCTACATCAAAACTTCTTCCATGAAAGCTCAATGTGGGAATTCCATGCCAGTTCTTTTTTATAATACTTAGTCCTTTTTGAAGGCATGAAAGATCAGGATAGATTTCAATATTATCCTCGCCAAAGATCTCTATTGCCTTAATTCCAATTCCAAAATAGAAGGGATCACCACTTGCTATTAAAACAACGCTGTGTCTGGGTAATTCTTTTTTTATGAAATCAAAGGTTTCTTCCAGTTTTTTTATTTCAACAATCTTTTCTCTGACAGCTTCATAAATTTCATATCTTTTAAAAACTTCATGAAGTCTTGAAGATAAAACAATAAAAGGGCACTTAAGGAGAATATTCTTTACCTTTTCTTCAAGTGGCTTAAAGCCTATGCCAATTATGTAAAGCTTATTCATTAGCCAATAGATATAGTTCCATAATCCAGCCGTTCTCTTTCTTTAACTGCCTTCTCAATTTAACTAATTGCTCAAGGCAATCCCTTAGATTTCCAGAAAAAAGAACCTCTTTTTCTGTTCCAAGATAGGCTCCCCAGTAAATCTTTAAGTCTTTTTCTTTAAAGAGCCTGAATGTTTCATAGTTATCAAGAAAGACGATTGTGTTATGAGAGATTTCTTTTATCTTTCTTAATCCTCTGGGTGTTGTGATAAATACTGAACCTCCAATTCTGTTAAGAGAAATCTTATGCTTTGCTGCCAGGACATTAATTGAGGAGATTCCAGGGATGATTTCCACTTCTAATGGAATATGCTTTTGGACCTCTTTCACTATGTCAATATGTCCATCATACAAAGATGGATCTCCCCATATCAAAAGGCCTGCTTCATCAATATCTTGAATAACATCTAAAATCATCTCTGCCTTCTTATTTCTCCATTCTTTAACAGAGTTTTCATAGGGGTGGGCTTTTTTTCTTTCTGGAAAGGGAAGCTCTATTATCTGAAAATTCTTGTCAGTCCGGCAGTACTCGATGATCTTCTTTCTTATCTTTGTTAGCTCCTCTTTTCTTCCTTTTTTTACAGGGATGAGAAAGGTATTCAATCTTTTGATTGTTTCAATGGCCTCAACTGTCAGATATTTTGGATCTCCAGGCCCTATTCCAATAAGGTATATCTTCTTCTTAATATCCTGCATTTTTCAGACCTTTCTCCATAGAGCTGAACTCTAAAATATTAACACCTATCCTCTTATCTGGTAAAGCAGAATTTACAAATGCTTGACAAAGAAGGAGTAAGTTAGTTATTAAGATAGCAGCCCAGGTGCCCGTAAGGGCTTAATAGGGAATCCGGTGGGAGACCGGAGCCGGCCCGCGGCTGTAACCGGGGACGAAAGCCCCAGGATGCCACTGGAGGCCATGAGGCCTTTGGGAAGGCGGGGCGAGTAGGGGGATCCGGGAGCCAGAAGACCTGCCTGAGCAACATACTTAGGTCTGGCGAGGTCCAGGTCTAAGGCAAGGGGATAAAAAGGGAGTCCCTGAGCCGTAAATGCGGTTCAGGGATTTTTTTGTGAGAAAAGGAGGGAGGTGGAGCCATGAAGAAGTTTTTAATAGTATTCATAATTCTTTTCTTTTCATCCAATTGCTTTTCCCAACAAAAGTCTCTTAAACCTATAAAACTTGGAGAAATGGTTGTTACTGCAACAAGGACAAAGAAGAGCATACTTGATGTCCCTGCATCTGTAACAGTCCTTACTGAGCAGAAACTAAGAGATGAAGGAGGAAGGAATCTTATTGAAAGCCTGAAATATACTCCAGGACTCAGTTATCTCTCATTTGGACCACTTGGAATAACCCATGGGGGTATGAACAGTGAGATAAATATAAGGGGAACAACAGGACAGACTTTGATTCTTATGAATGGCATTCCTATTATCTTTCCTGCACATGGGATGTATGACATAAATGAGATCCCATTTGGAATGATAAAAAAGGTGGAGATTGTAAAAGGAGCTGCTTCTACTTTATATGGATCAGGAGCATTTGGTGGAGTGATAAATATCATCACAAAGAGTCCTGAGGATATGAAGAATATGGTATCCTTTGAGGGTGGAAACAGACATTACTATCATGCAACTGCAGTATATCATTACAGAAATCTTGCTATTCTGGGCAATTATAGATATGTAGGCTCCTTAGGAGATATGTCCTGGTCAAGATCTTTTTCTGGAGGAGGAAATTATTATAAATTTCACAAATCCTCCCTATATAACACCTATCTCACATATCAGATCTCAGATCAGCTTCAGCTAAATTATCTTTATGTGCATCAAAATGCAGATTATAGCTATCTTAGTGGAAGGACATATCTAATGCATCAGGATGAGGATAAGCATTATACAAACCTCATCTATGATAATGGATCAGTGAGGGCTGTTGGATTTTTCAACTATAGTTATCTTTCCTATCAGTATGAGAGGGGAAATCCTTATCAACCTGGACTGAATCAGAGTGTAGTGAGGGATTCTCTATCTGGCTTAGATTTCCAATACCATAAAAAGATATGGAACATAGACACAGTAACAGGATTCAGATACGAGCATGACTGGGTATTAACAACGATCTATAAGAGACATTATAGAAACAATTTTGCACCTTTTTTTAGACTTTCCTATGAGATCCTTCCTGGGCTCAATCTTGCATTTGGAGGGAGATATCAGTGGGTCTGGAGAGATGAAGGAGAGAATAAGGAAAAGTTCTGTCCCCAGATCCAGCTAAACTATAGGCCGACAGAAAGACTTTCCTTTTATACAAACATAGGAAGGGCATTTAGGATGCCTACAATAACTCAACTTTATTGGAAGGAAAGATGGATGATACCCAATCCAGATTTAGAGCCAGAGGTAGGATGGACATATGAGATAGGAATGAAATATGAGGGAGATAGAGTTTCTTTCTCCATTTCTCCTTACTATATGAAGCTTACAAACAAGATAACCTATATTACTACAAAGACATGGCAGTCAAAACCTGTAAACATGTCAAAATTCACAAATCCTGGAGTAGAATACAACTTCTCATACAGGATCACAGAAAACCTGAAATTTATGGTTGGTGGATACTGGGGAGATCCAGAAACAGAAGAGAAGGGAAAGAGCTATAGATCAGGAGATAAGTTTCAGATTGCACCCCAGTTGAGATATAAAAACCATAATCTGGATGTGAATGTGAATGCCGTCTTTTTGGAAAGCAGGGCATGGAGCTTAAGACCTTATAGGGCATTAAATTTCCTGATCAGGTATAAGATATGGAAAGGAGAAGCCATATTTGCAATGGACAATGTGATCGACAGGGACAATGTAACTACCGGGAATAGACATACCAGATGGGGATGGGAATATTATGATACACCAAGGATGTTCAGGATAGGATATAGGGTGAGTTTTTAATGAGAGATAGGATAAAAGAGCATCCCTGCTTTGATCATGAAGCCCACTTTAAATATGCAAGGATACATCTTCCTGTTGCACCAAGGTGCAATATAAGGTGCAAGTTTTGTAAGAGAGGCATTGGAAGCTCTGAAATAAGGCCAGGTGTATCAGAGAGGGTGATCTCTCCAAAGGAGGCAATAAGGCTTTTGAGGAAAGAGATAGATAGAGGGATCCCTATTAAGGTCGTAGCAATAGCTGGGCCAGGAGAACCCTTAGCAAATCCAGAGACATTTGAGACCCTTTCTCTCATAAAGGACGAATTTCCATGGCTTATAAGATGTATTGCAACAAATGGGCTATATCTTCCTGAAAAGATAGATCTACTATTAGAGATTGGAATTGATACCTTGACCATTACTATCTGCTCAGTCAGCCCAGATATTGGGGAAAGGATATATGAATATGTGAAAATTGATGGAAGGATAATAAGGGGAAGGGAGGGAGCAGATATACTAATAAGGAGGCAGATAGAAGGACTTAGGGCTGCAGTAGATTCTGGAATAGAGGTAAAGATAAACACTGTTCTTATTCCAGGAATAAACATGGATCATGCTGTTCAGATTGCAAAGCTTTCTAAGAGATTCGGTGCAAGGATAATGAATATTATGCCCCTTATTCCCTTAGGGGATTTCTCTCATATGAGGAGGCCAACAAAGGAGGAGCTTTCTCATGTCCAAGATCTATGTGCCCTCTATATAGATCAGTTTAGATTGTGCAAACAGTGCAGGGCAGATGCATGTGGTATCCCAGGAGGAGAAGATGGAAAGATCTCTTTCTAAGCTGTTTTCTCCACTCAGCATGATAATCCATGCAGTTGCATCCCAGCCAGCAAAAAATGCAGGTGCCCTTTTTGCAGTAAATGCAATAAAAAATGCAGTCCCAATCATACATGGACCTAAAGGATGTGCAGCACTTAGGAAAATAAACTCCTTTTCCATCTATTCCCTCTTTCCCTACAGTCCATGCACAGAGCTAAATGAGCTTGATCTTGTATTTGGGGCAGAGAAGAAGCTAAAGGATGCAATAGTTGAGGCATACAGGATATAT
>JALVZP010000032.1 GCA_027037575.1 Desulfobacterales bacterium
CTCTATAGAAGAGACTTTACCATAAATACACTTGCCATAAAGCTGAATGAAAAGGAATTCGGAACGCTTATAGACTACTTTAATGGGATGAGGGATATAAAGGACAAAGTAATAAGGGTCCTTCACAATATGAGCTTTGTGGAAGATCCATCAAGGGTATTAAGGGCAATAAGATTTGAACAGAGATTCGGATTCAGAATAGGAAAGCTTACACTTTCTCTAATAAAGAATGCACTTAAGATAAACTGTTTTGATTTTATAAATGGAAAAAGGCTATTTCATGAGCTTCAGCTTATGCTTATGGAAGAAAATCCTATCTCCTCTATGGAGAGGATGGAGGAATTAAAGGTCATTAGATCCTTATCTCCCCTTTTAAAATGGACAAAGGAGCACAAGAGGATATTTGAGGAGATAAAAAAGACTATTGCATGGTATAATCTTTTATTTTTGGAAGAAAAGATAGAACCCTGGAAGATATACTGGCATGGTCTTACACATCATCTTAGCATAGATGAACTTAAGGAACTTCATAAAAGATTTGAGATGGATGAAAAGGAATATGATAGAATGATTTCTCAAAGAGAGGGCTTAGATGAGATTGCAAGAAAGATTATTCAGGATAAACCAGGTAATTATGAAATATATAAGCTCATTTCTAAATATGATACTGAGACACTCCTCTATCTAATGGCAAAGGTAAGAAATGAAAGGCTCAGGAAGGCAATTTCTAATTATTTTACTAAATTAAAGCATATAAGACCCCAGATAAGAGGAAGGGATCTTATTGAGATGGGATTTAGACCTGGTCCAATATTTGGGAAGATCTTAGAAAAGTTGCTTGAGGCGAGATTGAATGGGCTTGTAAAGACGAAAGAGGATGAAATAGAATTTGTGAAAGAAAGATATGGGGAGGAGCTAAGGAGATGAAAAAAAGGATTGTAAGTGGAATAAGACCTACAGGGAGGCTCCATTTGGGTCATCTTCATGGTGCACTTCTAAACTGGAAAAGGCTTCAGGATGAATATGAATGCTTTTACTTTATTGCAGACTGGCATGCCCTTACAAGTGAATATGAAAGGCCAGAGATAATAAAGGAAAGCACAATGGATATAATCCTGGACTGGCTTGCTATTGGACTTGATCCAGACAAATGCACCTTCTTTATCCAGTCTCATATAAAACAGCATGCAGAACTTTATCTCCTATTTTCAATGATAACACCTATTCCATGGCTTGAAAGAAATCCCACATATAAGGAACAAATAAAGCAGTTAAGTAGTAAGGATCTGAATACCTATGGGTTTCTGGGATATCCTGTTCTTCAGGCAGCAGATATCCTTATGTATAAAGCAAATGCTGTTCCTGTTGGTGAGGATCAGGCACCACATATAGAGCTTACAAGGGAGATAGCAAGGAGATTCAATTATCTCTATAAGAAGGTCTTTCCAGAACCAGAAACACTTCTTACACCAACCTCAAAGCTCTTAGGAATAGACAGAAGAAAGATGAGTAAAAGCTATAACAATGCCATATATATTACAGAACCGGCAGAAGAGGTAACAAAAAAGGTAAGTCAGATGATAACAGATCCACAAAGGGGAAGAAGGACGGATCCAGGAAGACCAAGCTACTGCAATGTATTCTTCTATCATGAGATATATACACCGCCTGAAAAGGTAAAGGAGATAGAAGAGGGATGCAAAAATGCTACTATTGGATGTGTTGAATGTAAAAGGATCATGGCAGAAAATCTGAATAAAGGGCTCGATCCTATTAGGGAAAGAAGGAAGGAGCTGGAGTCCAAGATAGACTATGTGAGGGATATAATAGAAGAAGGTGATAAAAAGGCAGGGATAATAGCAGAAAAGACCATGGAAGAAGTAAGAGAAGCAATTGGAATATAAGAAGGGGAAGAGAAAATGGAGAAAAGGGTATTATTTTTGAATCCTCCATCCTATGAAGGTTTTGATGGTGGAGCAGGAAGCAGGTATCAGGCAAAAAGAGAAGTGAGATCTTTCTGGTATCCTACCTGGCTTGCACAGGCAGCAGCACTTTGTCCTGGAAGCAGGCTTATAGATGCACCTCCACATGATATATCACCTGAGAAGGTAATAGAGATTGCAAAGGACTTTGAAATGGTAGTTATATTTACAAGCACTCCAGGCTTTAAAAATGATTCCCTTCTTGCCTCAAACATAAAGGATGCACATCCGAATATTGTTATAGGTATGGTAGGTCCTCATACTACTGCACTTCCAGAAGAGAGCCTGTCTTATGCAAAGGCAGTGGATTTTGTTACCATAGGAGAGTTTGACTATACAATACTTGATATAGCAAAGGGTGTGCCATTTTCAGAGGTTAAGGGAATAGCCTATAGGAAGGATGGTCATATAATTGTTAATCCAAAAAGGGAATGGATAACCGATATGGATTCCCTTCCATCAGTTCTGGATGTCTATAAAAGGGATCTGGTCATAGAAAACTATTTTATTGGTTATCTCCTTCATCCATATCTTTCCCTTTATACAGGAAGAGGATGCCCTGGAAGATGCACATTCTGCCTCTGGCCACAGACAATTGCTGGGAGAAGATATAGAAAAAGGTCTGTAAATGTTGTGGTAGAGGAGATGAAGAGGGCAAAGGAAATGTTTCCTCAGGTAAAGGAATTCTTCTTTGATGATGATACATTTACTGCAGATTTTAAGCGTGCAGAAGAGATTGCAAAGGGACTTGGAAAGCTTGGAATAACATGGTCTTGTAGCTCAAGGGCAAATGTCCCTGAAAAAACACTTGCCATTATGAAAGAAAATGGCCTTAGGCTCGTCATGGTAGGGATAGAGTCAGGAAATGATCAGATACTAAAGAACATAAAGAAGGGAATAACCACATCTCAGATAAGGAAATTTATGAAAACTTGCAGGAAGTTGGGAATAATGACGCATGCAACATTTGTTCTTGGGCTTCCTGGTGAGACAAAGGAGACAATAGAGCAGACAATCAGGTTTGCTCAGGAGATAGACCCTGATACCCTTCAGGTATCCATTGCAACACCGTATCCTGGAACAGAGCTATATGAAGAGGCAAAGAGAAATGGATGGCTTGTCTCAACAGATTTTGTTACAGAATCTGGAATACAGCAGGCAGCCCTTGAATATGAAAACCTTTCTGCTCAGGAGATATTCGACTATGTAGAGATCTTTTACAACAGGTTCTATTTCAGGCCAAGGCCCATATTGAGGATCATAAAGACGATGATTACTGATCTGGATATGTGTAAGAGAAGATTGAGGGAGGCAAAGGAGTTCTTTGAGTTTATGAGGAAGAGGAAAAGGGCAAGGAGAATGAAAAAATATGCTACATAAGATAGTAGGGATCATTATTGTTCTTATCTGTTTTTCATCCATGCTATATCTTATATTGGCTTCCTATTGTGCATCTATCTTTAATGACAGATTTAGAGAGAATAGAAAAAGGCTGTTAGAAGATAAAGGAGAGGGAAAATGGCCATATTTAGTCTGTTTTAAGCCACTTTGTGGAGAAGATAAATATACCTTTAATAATGTGGGAAGCTTTATGAATATGTTTTATCCAAAGTATAAAAATAAGGTTCTTTTTGGAATTGCAGATCATAATGATCCTGCTTACAGAAATGTTGCAAGGGTGTTTAAGCTAAATGAACCTTATAGGGTGATCATATCACTTGGTGAAGTGAAGACAGGTTCAAATGCAAAGGTAAGAAATATGATGAATATGGAAAGATATATTCCATTTAATACAGAGATAGTCCTTATCTCTGACTCGGATGTGAGGGTAGAGGCAGATTATATGAAGGCAATGGTTTCTCCATTCTTAGAGGATCCTGATGTGGGTGCAACTACATGTGTCTATAGGATAGCAAAGGCAATAGAAGTTCCTGAGATTATAGAGGCAGCATTTGTAGGACTGACCTTTATCCCAAGTGTCCTCTTTACCTGGCGCTTTTTACCATTTAAGTATGGATTTGGTGCATCTATTGCAATAAGAAGGGATGTATTGGAAAAGATAGGTGGATTTTCTGTGCTAAAGGACTATTTAGCAGATGACTATATGCTTGCAAAAAAAGTTTCTGAGGCAGGATATAAGATTAGACTTGCAGAATATGTTGTGGATATAACCCCAAGTGTAAAGAAAACAAAGGAGGCAGTCCTTCATGTGCTCAGGTGGATGAGGACAATAAGGGCATGTAATCCTATAGGATTCTTCTTTTCTATAATCTGCTATCCAACACTTTGGGGGCTCATCTCCTGCCTCTATTTTGGTCCAGCAAGCCTTGCTGTCTATCTTTTTATAGTTTCTGGTTTTTTAAGGATGTTCTGTTCCCTATTGTGTTTGGCAGGAACAGAAGATGATGTATTTAAGGCAATAGTATCCCCTATGTGGGATCTATTTTCGGGAATACTATGGTTTCTTTGTCTGATAAGGGATGAAGTAAAGTGGGGGGAGAAATACTATAAAATCCTTTCTGATGGAAGATTCTTTGAAGTAAAGAGATAGGATGCCTCATCTTATAGTTACAGCAGATGATTTTGGAAAGGATCCGGAGACAAATAGGGCAGTAGGGATTGGAAAAGAGGAAGGGATACTTACCTCTGCAAGCCTGATGGTTGTTACAGATTCCTGGAAAGAGGCAGTAGATATTGCAAGAGAAAAGGAAATAGATGTGGGACTTCATGTATCCATCACAGAAGGAAAAGATTTCAGGTCTTCTCCAGCAAAAATTGGTATCAAGGCACAATTTCTTCCATCTACAATCTCCTGGATAAAAAA
>JALVZP010000033.1:0-523 GCA_027037575.1 Desulfobacterales bacterium
CACATAGGGCATTCTATATACTTGCTGCAATAACGGGGCACTTTGGAGAAAAGGCAACAGGATACTGCTGTCTAAACAATGGAAGTATCACTATTGGAGAAATAGAGATACCAAAGCATAGGATTCCAAAGACAAGACCAGAGCTAAGCAAGAATCCTGTAGGATGGCTTGAATCCCTAGATAATCCAGCATATCCGTATAAATTGAGGGCACTTATATGTACAGGAAGCCCACTTACTCAATGGCCTGATCAGAATAGGATCAGAAGATATATAAGCATGCTTGATCTTAGCGTATACAATGAGCTTACAATGAATATAAATGCCTATTATTTTGACTACATACTTCCTGCTGCCACATGGATAGAGGCAGGAGGAGTAGCTCCTGTATCAGATGATAGCAGGTTTGTCTGGGTTCCAAAGCTTGTTGATCCTCCTGGCCTTGCAAAACCTGACAAGTGGTGGTGGATAGAGCTTGGAAAGAGGATGGGATGGGGAGATATATTCAGAGATGAACTGAAAAA
>JALVZP010000033.1:533-4795 GCA_027037575.1 Desulfobacterales bacterium
AAAAGGGTTTTACAGTGGATAGATTCTTAAAAAAGGCAGACCTCTCTTTAAGAGCTCCAATAAGGATAAGGAATGGGAAGGTAGAAGAAAGAGGGACACTATTTTTGAATAAGAAGTTCTTTACAAAAAGCAAGAAGATAGAGATATGGACAAAGAGCTTGGAGGAAAAGCTTAGGCTATTTGGATTGAGTGCAATACCAGACTATTTTCAGGATCCAGATATTGCAGAAAGAAAAGAAAAGACAATCTTACACGATTTTAGCAGCCTTCTCCTTTCTCCATTTCAGAAATTCCATACACTTACATTCAGAATAAGGATTAAGGAAAGGGAGAAGGAAGAAGATTTTCCTTTCTATCTCATTACGGGAAGGCCATCTTCAGGAATTATGGGACACACATCCCATTGGATAAGGAAACTAAATGACACATGTCCTGATCAGTTCTGTCTTATACACAAAGAGGTTGCCAAAAGGTTAGGGATAAGAGAAGGAGAAAGAATCGTTATATACTCCCCCTATGGAGAAATAGAGGCAATAGCAAAGATAACAGATAGGATAAGGAAGGATACCGTCTTTATTCCATACAGCTTTGGAGAAAAGTCACCTTTCACTTCGTGGCCAACCGTAAACTTCCTTACAAATATGAGAGCGAGATGCCCCATCTCAGGAGAGATTGCATTTAAGGGAATAAAGGTAAACATACGAAAAATATAAACTACTGCTTGAGAAAATATCTAAAAGGCTAATGAGATATTATTGGAATATGGAATTTATATTCAAGTTGTAAAAATAGGTGCTGGGCATCATTATCTTCTACATTATGAGTTACAAAGTCTCCTGCATCAAAAAATGCATAAATAAGGGCTAACTTACTATTTTTAGATATCTTCCAACACAATTGAAGATCAAATTCATTGCCTAAATGCTTATAGCTGTTTCCTATCTTATTTCTATATCCAAAATAAGCCCATTTATCCTCTGCTTTATCAAGATTAAAATCATGAAATGCCAACTTGATACTCATTCCCTTGATTGGATAAAGATATAGGCTTATTTGATTGTCCACCAGATTTGACCAGTTCATTATATCCATTCTTCCATAATGGATTCCACAGGTGCTACCAAAAGGCTTTGTAAATGTCTTTATAACCCCATCAGATGGATCACTATCACCACTTGCAAATACTCTTCCTATTACAAGATTTGGAATCCATGGCATCTTTTTAAATCTATATCCAAGTTTAATAACATATGCATATGCCCTAATCTTTTTATCTCCTATATCTCCAATCTTAGACACATAAGTAAAGTCCCAGTTTACTCCTCTAAAATCTTCATTATAGAATCTCATTCCTATGTAATAGCTATCTTCCTCAGGCTTAACATCATGAAATAGGCTATTTTTCCAAGCAAAAAATGGTTCTATAAAACCATAATTCTTTAATCTAAAATGTGAATACATACCAACTCCCTGAAATACATGCTTATGAATAAGGCTAAATGATTCTGGATCCTTTTCTCTTGTCTGTCCATACCAAAAGTCTATAAAATTTTCTCCTCTTCTGTATGAAAACCTTATAGCATCCCACAGCCATCCAATAGCATTTCCCCAGCATCCAGGACCAAATATCCTTCTATCTCCATACCATATCCTCTGTCTTCCAAGCCTTAAAGATAGTCCCTTTATCAGCATGTCCTTTACATATATGTATGCATCGAGCAATTCAGCATATTCTTCATAAGGATCCATAACAAATTCATCAGAGGTTCCTTTATTCTTTATAAAGTCATTCTGATCAAGTGACCAACCCCATGCACGTGCATCATAGAGATGAATAGAAAAACCTATTTTATCATTACTAAATCTAAAACCAGCAGTTATTCTCTGGAGAAGAAGCGTATCATCTGAATCTCCCCTCTGTATTCCCTTTGAATCTATGGAGCTATCTCCATAAGCCTTTTTATTAACCCCTTCCATAATTTCAAATCTTTCTCTTATTCCAAGATCAAATACAAGGGAGGCAGGAAGAGCAAATTTTGGGATAGTTATCAGAATTACTGCTATTAAAAAAAAGATTCTTTGTTTCATTTGAACTTATGCTCATATGTGCAAGAGTGCATATAATAGATCAAAAAAATAATATGCTGTCAAGGATTAAAGATTAGGGATAGGATGGAAGGTTATAGAGCAGCAGCCAATATCAATAGTTCCAACAATATCCTTTCCATCTCTTTTACAGATTTCAGGACTTATCCTATACTTAATCTTTTTCCCTTCCCTTATTGCCTGAACTAAACCTGCTTTTTTTAAGATCATAAGATGCCTTGATACATGATATTGTTTCATGTTTAGTGCTTCTGCTATATCAGATACATAGCTGTCAGATCTTAGGAGAAGACGCAAAATCTTTATCCTATTTTCCTCTGCTATAGCCTTAAGTATCTCAGCACAATCATGAGGATTAGAGCATTTTTGCATGTGAATTCCTCTCTTTATTAAATCTTGGATAATTTTATGTTATTTAGATTTATGCTTCAACCTGCACTTAAGTGTTGTATAATTTAGGAATGATATATTAAAAAAAGAGGAGAAGATGAAGCTTACAGAAAATGCAGAAGACATATTAGAGGCTATTTATCTGATTTCTAAGGAAAAAAAGGTTGTTAGGGTTAAGGATGTTGCAAATTTCTTAAAGACTTCAAATGCATCTGTTACTATGGCACTTAAATCCCTTAGTCAAAAGGGATTAATTAATCATGAACATTATGGATTTATAGAACTTACAGAAAAAGGGAAAGAAATAGCAGAAAAAATCTATGAAAGACACAAACTCCTATACGAATTTCTACATGAAACACTTGCACTTCCTGCTGAGATTGCTGAACAGGATGCTTGCCGTATTGAGCATTACTTGTCAGAAGAAGGACTTGAAAGGATAGTGAAGTTCATAGAATTTATAAAGAAATGCCCTGAGGGGTCTCCTATATGGCTTACTAATTTCTATTATTTCTTAGAATATGAGAAATATCCTGAAAGATGCTATGAAAAAAAGGAGGATATGAAGACACTAAGTGAGATGAAAATAAAGGAGGAGGGGATAATTGTAAAGCTTTCAGGTTCAGCTGCGACAAAACAGAAGCTTATAAAAAAGGATTTTGTTCCTGGAAATAATATAAAGCTTCTTCAAAAAGAAAAGGATAAGGTTATAGTTCAGCTCGGAGAAAGAAAAGAAGATATACCTTCTGAGCTTTCAAAACATATCTATGTGTCTTTAAAAAAAGCTGTATAACTGTTCTGCCTTAAAAGATATTGACTTTTTTCTTTTGGTTTTTTATATAACTAACATGTCAGTTAAAAACAAAATAAAAAGCCAAGAAAGAAAAATACAAATATTGGAAGCTGCAAAGAAATTATGTTCAAAAAGAGGTTTCTCAGGGACAAGACTTGATGATATTGCCAAAGATGTAGGAGTAAGCAGAGCCTTAATAGTCCAGTATTTTGGTAATAAAGAAAAGATTTACGAAGAACTTATAAACTTCTTATTTCAAAACCATCCATTAGAAGTAGATCCTAAGGTGACTAATAGCATCCAAAAGAAAGAAGATTTTGAAGTCTTAAATTCCATCTTTCTTCATATCTTCAACCATATGACAAAAGACCCAGAAACTTCTCCTTTAAAACTAATACTTTTTAGCATGCTTGAAAAACCAGAGCTTTATAAAAAACATTATGAAAAAAGAACTCTCAAGATACTCAAATTACTCAAAGATTACATAAATCAAAGAATAAAAGATAGAGAATTTAAAAAGGTAGATTCTCTAAGGATTTCTTCCTTTTTTATAGCAGCTGTAATATACCTTACGCTTCAATACTTAAGTATGCCAGATTTGATTGCAGAAGAAGAGATAAAAAAGACCATATCTGAAGGAATAGAATCTCTTCTGAATGGTTTGAGGGATTATTCTTCATATATCAATCTTTCAAAATTCCATGGCCATTCCTGTATAGGACTTGCTATAGGATATAGGGCAGCTCTTATTGCTTTAAAAGAAGGTTTTAAAAGATCAAAAGATGAAGAGGTGTTTGCTATAGTAGAGAACAATTCCTGTAGTGTAGATGCCATACAGTTTATACTCGGATGCACATTTGGAAAGGGAAACCTTATTTTTAGAGACTACGGAAAACAGGCCTTTACTATAGTTGAAAGGAGTTCTGGAAAGGCAATAAGGATATCATTGAGACCAGGAATTCTTGATTTTGAG